>JAJZNH010000006.1:8378-9541 GCA_021811745.1 Acidobacteriota bacterium | reverse complement strand
CGGCTGCGGCACAGGCGCCGGAGATCGGTGGTAAGCCGATGATGGGCTACCTGGCCGCGCTGCTCTTTGTGGCGGCAGCGGCGCTGGTGACTCCGCTGGTGGTGCACACCGCAATGTCGGCGGGCGCGGAGTTTCTGCGCAGGCTTGTTGGCATGGAGGGTCTGCTTGCTTCGCGCAGTCTGAGCGGATCGCTGCGGAGAACTTCAGTGCTGGTGGCGGCGCTGGCAACCGCGGTGGCGATGATGACTTCCGTTGGCATTATGGTGGGCAGCTTCCGCGAGACGGTGCTGACATGGATGCGTACCGAATTGCCGGCAGATCTCTATCTGCGGCCTGCAGGTTGGACGGGTGGCGACCAGCATCCGACCATGTCGCCGGAGATTGCGGAGCGGATTGCACGTGTGCCGGGCGTGGCGGTGGTGAGGCGGTTGCGGGCCTACGATATCCAGTACCAGGGGCTGCCCGCAACTCTGGCAGGAGCAGACCCAAACCCGGCAGGGTGGCGGCAAAGCCCGCTGTTTCTCTCGGGCACTCGCGGCGCGGATGTGCTTGGCGAACTCACCTCCGGCAATTTTGCCGTCGTGAGCGAGCCATTTGCCAACAAGCACCACATCAAGACCGGAATGAGCATCACGCTGCCACTGGGCGAGCAGAAGGTATCGTTTCGAGTCCTCGGCATCTTCTACGACTATGGAGACGAGGCAGGCCTCATCCTTGTTGACTGGCATACTTTGCTCAGGTATCTGCCTGACCCGGCGCCGAGCAACCTTGCTGTTTACCTGGCTCCCGGCGCGAGCCTGGAACAGACACGGGTAGCCGTCCAAAAGGCGATAGGGAATAGCGATGTGCTGGTCTTCTCCAATCGTGAGATACGGCGGCAGGGCATTCGCGTCTTCGACCAGACGTTTGCGATTACCTACGCATTGGAGGCGATCTCGATTCTTGTCGCAGTGGGAGGAATTGCGGGGGCGCTGGCTTCGATCGTGATGGACCGCCGGCGCGAATTTGGGGTGCTGCGCTTTCTCGGGGCAACGGCGCGGCAGATCCGCGCGCTGATACTGGTTGAAGCAGGTCTCATTGGCATCGTGGCCAGCGCCATGGGACTGGCGCTTGTGATCGTGCTGTCGCTCGTACTTGTGTTCGTGATCAACAAGCAGTCGTTC
>JAJZNH010000006.1:0-8368 GCA_021811745.1 Acidobacteriota bacterium | reverse complement strand
GATGGACAATTCAATTTCACTGGCCGGTTGCGGTGCTGTTGTCCTCGATGGCCATTGTGTATGTGGCAACGGTTCTGGCCGGACTTTATCCGGCAAGTCTCGCTGTCAGGACCAGTCCCATTGAGGTGATCCATGAAGAGTAAATGGATCGGATGGTTGCTCCTGGTGGTTGCGACCGCATCGGCGCAGCAATACAAGCTGGCGCTGCCGGGCTACAGGTTTCAATTCCCGCGCGACTACTTCAACCATGAGGACTACCAGACGGAGTGGTGGTACTACACCGGCAACGTGCGCGCGCGGGACGGGCATCGATTCGGCTTCGAGTTGACGTTCTTCCGGCAGGGAATCTCGCGCGCCGCAAATCCGGCTCCGTGGTATGTCCATGACCTGTGGATGGCGCACCTGGCTTTGAGCGAGATCGATGGACAGCGTTTCCATCACGAAGAGAGGCTCAACCGCGCGGGACCGGGTATTGCCGGAGTGGACGCGGGCAGTGGAGTGATCTGGAACGGAAACTGGAAGGCGCGCATTGCCCCGAACGAGGAGAACCTGCGCGGCATTGGCAAGGACTTCGGGTTGACGCTAAAGCTTGTTCCGATGAAGCCGCCGGTCATCCAGGGGCAGGATGGCGTGAGCCGGAAGGCCGCAGGCGTGGGGCACGCATCGCATTACTATTCGCTTACCCGTCTGCTCACCAGCGGAACCATCTACGCGCAGGGCAAGGCTTACCAGGTTGACGGAACGTCGTGGATGGATCACGAGTTTTTCACCGGCTCGATGGCGGCTGACGAGTCTGGATGGGACTGGCTCAGCGTTCAATTCGATGACGGCTCGGACCTGATGCTGTACCGGCTGCGCCACAAGGATGGCGGCATTGATCCCTATTCATCCGGCAGCTATGTGGATGCGCATGGAAACAGCCGGTTTCTGCCGTCACAGGACTTCGTGATGACGCCCGCGGCTGATCGCCGGTGGATCAGCCCGGAGACCAGGGCAGCTTATCCGCTTCGCTGGCATGTCTCGATTCCCATCCTTAACCTGGCCTTTGATGTGACAACGCCCCTTCGAGCGCAGGAGTTGACGGGCAAATTCGGGCCGAGCTATTGGGAAGGAGCCGTCGATGTCGCCGGCGCCAGCGCAAAGTCAACGGTGCTCGGCGTGGGATACCTGGAGATGACCGGCTATGCCGAGCCCGGCAGCCAGGTGGTTCCGCGATGAGCGGGCGCATCAAGCTCTTGCTCGTTTCCGCGCCGGAAGCCGGCTGCGTTTTTTTGAGATGAACATGGATTGGGGCGCCGGCCGGTCCGGACCCCTTGAGGTTCTGCTCCAGTTGCGGCTAAATAGTGGTGGAAGGATGTGCAGTGAAGAAGCTCGCCCTATTGGTGTTGGTGGCGAGTCTTGTCTCGCCCACCCCGGCGCAGACGCCGGTCACCATCGATCTGCTGGAGCAGGTCCTGAGCTACGCACGGGGCAAGCCGGATGGAAAGGTTGCCGGGGAACTCTACGGCCTGGCGCTGACCGAACGCGCCAGCTCAGCCCGGCTGGCCGGGTGGAATGCGGCCTTTCACGGAAAGCGCACCCGCGAAGCCCTCCTCGCGCTGGCCGACGCTTCCGCATTCCTTCCTCCTCCCGCAACCGACCTGGACGGTTCGGCTCCGCCCATCCTTGATGCTCAAAAGCAGATGCTTGCGCAAACGATCGACTATGTGACCAAAACCATTTCCAAACTGCCCAACTTTACCGCTACGCGGGAAACGGCTCACTTTGACGATGCGCCGCCCCGGCAATTGACCTCAGCAACGGGCATGGGCACAACCTACCGGCAACCGAGCCCGGATTCTGCGTTCGCGCCGCTGCGTTTTGCAGGCAGTTCCAGTATTGCCGTCACCTATCGCGACGGCCAGGAAGTGGATGAAGAAACGGAAAAGGGCAAACACGCAGATCCGATCGCCTTTGGCTTCACAACCCGGGGAGAGTTTGGGCCCATTCTGAGCGTGATCCTGCATGACGCTTTGGGCGCCGGAGTGGAATGGGGCTATTGGGAGCGTGGAGCATCGGGGAAGGTGGCTGTCTTTCGCTACAGAGTACCCCAGGATCGCTCGCATTACGAGATAAGTATGGCCTTTCAGGGCCGGATCGTTCATCTCTTTCCGGCCTATCACGGCGAGATCGCCATCGACCCGACGACGGGAGTTATTTTGCGCCTGATGGCGATGGCGGACATGAAGCCGCCGTATTGGAGAGTGGCGGCCGGCATCCGGGTGGAATATGCTTCGGTCGTCATCGGCGGCTCCAGCTATTTCTGTCCGGTGCACGGCGTGGCTCTCTTCAAAGAACCGAGGCCCGGCTCTTATTCCTCGGATGCTGAGATGGCCTACGCGCCAGTCCGCACGGAGGTGAACGACGTTTCGTTCACGCATTATCATCTGTTTCGCGCCGAGATGCGCATCCTGACTAACGACGCAGCCAAGCCATGAAAGGCGATGCATCGGGCACTCCGGCCGGAGATTATGGATCGGCGTGAGGAGGAATCAGCAGCGTCAGCGCCTGGGGCGCAACTTCGATTCGGACCGGCAGCGTGCCCAGCACTTCGCCATCGGCCTCGACGAAAATCGTCTCGCTTGTTCCGTTGCGGCTGCGGCACTCCACGTGGTTCGTATCCACAAGCTCAATGGGGCCGCTGAAGGTCTGCCGCCCGGCGACGGCTGCGAGCAGAAACCTGAGATAGCGCAGGCGGCTGCGCGTGCGGAAGGCCAGCAGCCGCAAGCTGCCATTGTGCAGCGTAGCGCCGGGAGCCAGCTCCCGCAGCACCCCGCCAAACGAGCGCACCCGCACAACCAGCAGTTGCGAAACCTCGGCAACGCGCTCTGTATTACTTCCGTTTAGGGTGAAAGCCGCTTCGAAGAGCGGAAATGTGTCGGTTGCCCAGATGCGCATCGCTTCCACCAGGTAAACGATGTAACCGAACCGCCGCTTAAGCCCTTTGTCCAGCCGCGACATCAGCAATGCGTCCTCGCCGGCACCGGCAGCGACGAGAAAGTAGCGCGAGCGCATCTGCCCGGTCTCATCCCGGAAGTGGATACGTCCGACCGGAACGCGCGCCGGGAGCGCCGTCAGCAGGGCGCGCGCGGCCTGCACCGGCGGCGCCGTCAAGCCCAGATCCACGGCCAGCGCATTCGCTGTTCCCAGTGGAATCACGCCGAGTGCGACGTCACTCCCCACCAGGCTCTGCAGGATCTCGTGCACCGTGCCATCGCCGCCGCAGGCGAGGATCGTGTCGTAGCCCTCGCGCACCGCCCGCAGCGCCTGTTCCGTGGCGCCGCCGGCGGCGTTGGTCACAAGAAGTTCGGCCGAAACACCCGCATTGCGGAATACCGTCACAGCGTTCTGAACCGCCGCGAAACGCCGCGCCGAATATTGCCCCGATGCCGGGTTATAGATCAATGCAACACGCTGCATCGTGGATTTACCAGGGCGACCCTGGCCAACGCAGGGTGGTTCCCGGACCTCACCTATCTATCTTCGCAGGTCGCATCCGGCAAGGGCTCCGTTCTGTGCCACGCGCCTGCATGCCGATGCGGAACCGCCGCCGTTGCTGTTCCCGGACGGCTGGTTGGGCCTTCCCGCTGCGTGGGGTATTGTGCATTGTGATTCGCAAGGTCACTTCGGAGTCATGTCGCGCATGGGACGCGCACGATTCCTACTCCGCGCAATGGTAGAATTCAACGCGGCTGCTCTGATAGAAATGATCCCTATCACCAGTGTCTGGAGAAGGAAAACCATGTTGAGTCTTTGCCGTTCTGTGCAGGGCCACCGCAGCACTGCCAGGGCAAATTACGCCCTGCTGCGCGGCATGCTCTACCTGGCCTTGCTGGCTTTTGCCTTGGCCGCACCCGCGCAAACCGTCAATCTGTTTCCGAAGGATGTCAGGGACGCATGGACGCGCGTCGGGATTCCTCCCACGCATGCTGTCAGCCAGGTGGCGCAGTGGCATATTTTCCCCTCGCAACATGAAATCGTCTGCGACGGCAACGGCGGGCATGAGTGGCTGCGCTTCAATCACGAACTGGGCAACTTCGCCTTTCACGTCGAATGGCGCTTTACGCCGGTTGCGGGAGACGCGAAATACAACAGCGGCGTCTTCTTCCGCAACAGCAAGGATGGAACCATCTGGCACCAGGCGCAGACATCGCAGGGGGGCGGATACATCTTCGGCGAGACACTCAATGGCGGGAAGATGACGCGCTTTAACCTGCGCAAAGAGATGAGGCACAACCGCATCAAGCCTGCGGGGGAATGGAACACCTATGACATCCGCTGCCTGACGAACGCCTGCACGCTCACCGTCAACGGCGAGATGGTCAACACGCTGTACCTATCGGTGAAGCGGGGCTACATCGGCCTGGAAGCCGAGGGCTATCGTATCGAGTTCAAGGACCTGAAGCTGCGCGAACTGCCCTGAAAGACCCCAGACATTTCTGTTCCAGCGCTATAATGCGTGAGATCTCCGAAAACGGAAACTTGCCTTCGCCAAACGCCGGTGCGTTTCCGGAATTGGATACCGGAACGGTCGAGGGTTCTGAACGTGAATCGGCAAGCGCTGTTCGTCCTGCTCTTTGGAAGCGTGTTGACGCTGTCCGCCGCCGCTCAAATCCAGCCCAAGCCGCTTGTCACGCGGTCCATCGATAAAAACAGAGTTATCGCGCTGCACGGCAGCCTGCACCCGCTTGCTGAGGCCCGGTATGACCGTGGAGCTGTCTCCAACTCGTTTTCCGCCGGGCGGATGCTGTTGCTGCTCAACCGCCCACCGGAACGGGAGGCGGCTCTCCAGCAGCTCTTGCAGAACCTGCACACACGCGGCTCGGCCAGCTATCACAATTGGCTCACGCCCGAGCAGTTCGGCGCACAATTCGGCCCCGCCGACGCGGACATCGAGGCTGCCGCCGCGTGGCTTGTCTCGCAGGGTCTGCAGGTTGTCAGGACGTCGCGGAGCCGCCAGTTCATCGAGTTTTCCGGCACGGCCGGTAATTTGAGCCAGGCCTTCCACACGGAGATTCACGAGTACAACGTGAACGGCGAGACGCACTATGCGAACGCGACCGAGCTGAAGATTCCGGAGGCGCTGGCGCCGCTGATCCGCAACGTCGCGCCCATGAACAACTTTCGCGCCGAGCCTTACGTGAAGGTCGTGGGACCTGCGCAGATGACGCACGCCAAAAAGGTTGCCGCTCCGCAGTGGACTGCGCCCAACCAGTACGGCACCTCAAACCCCTACGAATTCACGGTGACGCCCGAAGATTTTGCCACCCAATACAATCTCGCCCCGCTCTATCAAGCGGGCGTGAACGGCGCGGGGCAGACGATCGGCATCATCAACGAATCGAATATCGACCTCAGCCTGGTGGATGCGTACCAGAAGCTCTTTGGAGTGGCCGGAACACCTCCGCAGGTGGTGGTTGACGGCGATGACCCCGGCGATCTGAGCGGGGTGGATGTGGAGGCCTACCTTGACGTTGAGCTGGCCGGCGCGGTGGCGCCCAAAGCCACGGTTGACCTGTACATTGCCAGCGCGGGGTATCTGATCGATCCCCTTGCGCTGGCAGCGGTGCGCGCAGTTGAAGACAACCAGGCCTCAGTGCTGAGCGTGAGCTTCGGCCAGTGCGAAGCCTATCTTGGGAACGCTGGAAACGAATTTTGGTCGGCGTTGTGGGAGCAGGCAGCGGCGCAAGGGCAAACGATACTCGTCTCTTCGGGTGACAGCGGGCCGGTTTGTGGAGGAGGGATGCCCTGGGTCAGCGGCCTGGCCTCGACACCCTGGAACGTAGCCGTGGGAGGCACCGACTTTTATTACAACGACTACGCCACTGGCGGCGCCAGCGCCACAACCCTCTGGAACGCCACGAATGACGCCAATTTAGGTTCGCTGAAGGCCACCCTGCCGGAACAGGCATGGGGCGATCCCTTCGGCCTGAACGTGATCCCCGACAGCATTGCGCGCGGCGAGTACGCGGCCGGCGGCGGTGGTCCCAGCAACTGCGCCACACAGGACAGCCAGGCCAACCCTCAGTACCCCTGCACCGGCGGCTACGCCAAGCCGGCCTGGCAGAGCGGCCCAGGCGTTCCAACTGACGGTGTGCGGGATTTGCCCGATGTTTCTCTCTTTGCCTCGAACGGCGCCAATCTGAGCGCCTATGCCATCTGCGCTTATGCAGGCGAATGCGCAGCGGGGTCGGGTGAAGATGCCGCGGTCTTGCTCGTGGGAGGCACGTCGGCATCGGCCCCGGCCATGGCTGGGATCATGGCGCTGGTCAACCAGAAATATGGGCGGCAGGGCCAGGCCAACTTTACGCTGTATCCTCTGTCGCAGCAGAAGCCGGCGGTCTTTCACGACATCGCCACCGGCAGCATCAGCCAGTATTGCTGGCACTCAACCACTCCACCTTGCGCGCTGCAATGGAATGGATACTACGGCACAGAGCAGTATCCGGCAGGACTCGGTTACGATTTTGCGACCGGGCTGGGCTCAGTGGATGCCAATGCACTCGTGAATGACTGGACTGCGATCGCGTTCGCGCCCACTGCGACAACGCTGCAGCTTTCGAGTACCAGCGTGGTTCATGGCACGCCCGTCAACATTACGGCGTCGGTTGCGCCGTCCTCCGGCTCGGGAACACCCACCGGCAGCGTCGCCATTCTCACCAGCTCGACATTGCCGGCAAGCCAGTCGCAGTTCACCATTCCCCTCAGCAGCGGGACCGGGACAAGCAGCGTGGACAGCCTGCCAGGCGGACAGTATCAGGTAACTGCGCGTTATGGCGGCGACGGGACATTTGCGGCCAGCACCTCTTCACCGCAGACGCTGACCGTGACAGCGGAAGATGCCAATATTAATTTTTCTGTCACCAGCCAAAACAAGATCATCGCGGCAGGCGGCACGGTCGCTTACAACATGCCATTGCAATTGAATATTCAGCCTGCTGGGGCTAGCATCGCTGCCGGAAAGACAGACGGTATCGCCACGGGAAGCGCGGTGTTCACCATCGACTCAACGACCGCTACCGTCGCATTCAATAGTGCGGGCATCGCCAGTTGGATTCCGCCAGCCCTGTCAGTCGGCAAGCACACGGCCAGCGCTGCCTATGCGGGGGATGCAAGCTTCAAGCCTGCATCGGCGCAGCCCGTTACCTTCAGTGTCACTCCGGGGTTAACATTCCTTCACGCTTACCTGTTTGGGCCTTACACGTACCAGCCCGCACCAAACTCAGGCAATGGACCTCCGATACTGTACATCAACACGGGCGGAGCATTGACGGTAGCGATTGTCGCACAGCCCGATTACAATCCGGGTGCACTGGGTACTCCTGCTCCCAGCGGCACAGTTCAAATTTGCCTTGGAACCATCGTCAATTCATATGACGCTTGCCAGAGCCCGGTGAGCGCCCAGACGGTGCCGCTCACCCCGTTAAGCGGCAACAATGCACAGACATCGATCGGGGTGGCCACGTTTCCGAACCTCGCCGCCGGCAAGTACGATATCTCCGCGGTTTATGGCGGAGATTCCGTATGGGGGGCCGTGCGGCTCATGGACTACCAGGAAGTTTTTGTCCAGGCGTTGTCGTCCTTCGCACCTTCGACCACAACGCTCAGCCTAACCCCAGCCAGTATCTCGGGTTCGCAAACGGCCACTGTGACGGCCACCGTTACCGGATCGGGGAACCTGGGAACCTCTCCAACCGGCGAGATTGATTTCTACAACAACGATGTGTTCCTCACTTATGCCTTTTGGACGACGGGTGTCACCGGCGCAACCAGCACTTTCACCTTTACCGCAAATCCTGGTTGGTTCTTGAATAGTGGCGCTAACACGCTGACAGCCGTCTATTGGGGCGACAACGGCAACGGCCCCTCCGTCAGCAACGTGGTGAATTTTACGTAGATACAGACCGTTGTCAACGTCACTCTGGCACCGCAGAGCCCGCAGATGACCGTTTCGCAGGGGAATAGCGGAACGGTTGGCCTGAATCTGGCCTCGCTGAGCAACTTCAACGGGACGGTGAATCTCGCCTGTACGCCGTCGTCCAGCCAGTTCAGCTGCGCCGTAACCCCAGCCACGTTGACGCTGAACGGAACGGCCACAGCAACGGTGACGGTCAACGCCATGGCGCAAACGGCCGGCCTTGCCCGCCGCAATGAGCCGGCAAGGCGGCCGGGCTGGCCGATGGCGGCGGGAATACTCGCATTTGGATTGCTCTTCGTGGGCCGCCGGGCAAGGCGCACATTGCTCCGGTCGATGACCCTCGGCCTGGCCCTGCTGGCAGCATTTTCCGCTGTGAGCTGCGGTGGCGGAGGCGCAGGTTCCTCGTCGTCA
>JAJZNH010000254.1:2908-9578 GCA_021811745.1 Acidobacteriota bacterium | reverse complement strand
TGGCCGTCTACGGTCATCAGGCCGAGATTGGGAACACTCTCCACACGCACCACCAGCGCGGCGTCTCCGCGCAGGACCAGTGGCCGCAGCGTCAGCAGGTGTGGACAGATGGGGGTCACCACCATCGCATCCACATTCGGGGTAAGGATGGGCCCGTTAGCTGCCAGGCTGTAGGCAGTGGAGCCGGTGGGGCTGGAGACGATCACGCCATCGGCACGGAAGCGAGCCACGCTTCTGCCATCCAGTTCCACAGTAAACTCGCCCATGCGCGCCATATCGGCCTTGGTCACAACCACGTCGTTCAGAGCTTCGTAACCGGAGTGCCGCTGACCACCGCGCCACAACTCGCAGTGGATCATGGCGCGTTCATCCAGCTCGTAACAATGTGCGCACCAGCCTTCCAGGGTCGAGTAGAGATCCGACAGGCGTACCTCGGTCAAGAACCCCAGAAAACCCAGATTCACGCCCAGGATCGGCGTACCCGACGTGGCGAAGATACGCGCCGCTGCCAGCAGGGTTCCATCGCCACCCAGAACGATCACCAGCTCCGGCGACCAGGAAGGCAGTTCCGTACCAGCTACGGCGGGTGCGGCCGTTGTATATTTGCCGCCTTCCCGGTCGAGCACAGGTTCGAAGTTCCGTTGCCGCAGCCATGCAATCAACTCCGGCAGGAGCTTGGCGAGCTCTTCCCGGTGCGATTTGCAGACGATGGCGATGCGTGTCATGCGTCCCAGTGTAATGGATCGGGACACAGGCGAGAGCCGCTCCACAGATCCTCTCATTCGAGGGCGCCCGCACCCTTCGCATACAACAAGAATTCCTTGTTGCCCTCCACGCCGGTAATGGGCGATGGAATCGTTCCACTCACCTCCCATCCCAATGACCGAACGCAATGGGCCACTCTCTCGATGGCCAGTTCGTGCGCAGCGGGATCGCGGACAATTCCGCCCTTGCCCACATGCTCTCGTCCGGCTTCGAACTGCGGCTTGACCAGGATTACGGCTTCTCGCAGAGACGGCGCGGCTGCCAGGACTGGCCCCAGAAGGAGAGTGGCCGAGATAAAGGAGACGTCCATGGCCAGAAAAGTGATCTCGGGACCTCCCGCTCCCCCCACCAGCGATCCTGGTTGCAGAAGGCGAGCGTTGGTGCGCTCCAACAGGCGCACGCGCAGGTCATTGCGCAGCTCCATGGCGATCTGCCCAAAGCCTGTATCCAAAGCGGTCACCTGTGCGGCGCCGCGCTGCAGGAGGCAATCGGTAAACCCTCCCGTCGAGGCACCTACGTCCAGGCAGACCCGGCCGCTCACCGCGATTCCCCAGTGATCCAGGGCCGCCGCCAGCTTCAGGCCGCCGCGGCTCACATACGGCTGGTCTTCGCCCAACAGCCGAACCGGCGCATCGGAGGGGATTGCGGTCCCTGGCTTGTCTACCTTCTGTTCGCAAACCAGAACCCGTCCGGCGAGGATGAGCGCCCGTGCTCGTTCCCGGCTGGAGACCAGGCCACGCACGGTCAGCAAGAGGTCCAGCCTCATCTTTGCGGCACCAGCCTTCATGCCCGCAGACTCCATTCAAAACAACCGAAGGGCCAATCCCGCCGGGGGAAATGACCCTTCAATACAATCCGCACATCTCTGCTGAATCCGATATTCGCGCCCATAGGTGCTGCGTTATGGCTACGGACTTGCCTGGCAGTCCGTAAGGGTGTAAGTGGCGCCGTACTTGGCAGTCATGAGCGCTGGAGGCAGGTTACAGGGCTGGCCGTAGCCTGGGATGCGGCTGCTGAAATTGGCGTTGTTGCCTCGGCCTCCATTTGGCGTGGTCGTACGCACGTCCACTACGTTGCCCTCGACCAGAACCGTTGTGGCAATCTGGTCCAGGACCGACGGAGTCGATTCAATGACGGTGATATAGGGGCTATCCGGCGACGCTACATAGACTTTGCTGTACTCGGAATTCTGGGTGGAGACGACCGTGCGCGGATGGCCCTCGACCGTGAGCGTCTTTTCCACTGTGTGGCTGGACAAGTTAACGACGGTCACAGTGCCATCGCTCTGATTGGCGGCATAAGCACGGCTACCATCGTAGAGAGCCGTCACGCTAGCCGGATTGTTGCCCACCGGAACGGTATAGGTGGTTCCGAAGGTCGGGCTGTCATTGCCATATTGATCCAGACTCACATCAATAATGCTGATGGTGCCGCCCGTGTAGTCGGCAACGACCAATTGCTGAGTGGCTGCGTTGTATTCGGCATCCACCGGCCCGGCGATCTGGGGCATCCCCGCCGTCCCGTTGGGTGGCTTGATGCGGGTGGCGGCCACGGCTGAAAGCGACAGCGGCAACGTGGGATGGCAGGTTACGGGCTGGCCGTTCTGGTTCAGAAACGGCGTGCAAGCATCGAGGGTGTTGTTCTGACTGTTGATGACGGTAATCGTATCGTCGCCGCGATTCAGCACGAAGAGGCGCTTCAGATCGGTGCTCGGCACGGCATACACGGGGCACTTGCCGACAGGAATCGGAACATCAACGGAATCGGTACTTATTTCGATGGGCGTCGCCACTCCATCGGTTGTGACGGTACTCGGCGAAGTGTTGCAGGTCAACCCCGTTGAATCGGCGAAATTCTGGCTGATCACATACTCGCGCTGGCCCTGCCCTATCGGCGCGCCAGCAATGGTGACCGGCGTAGGCGCAACAGGAACGGCGAGTTGAAATGTCTGCGGACTGCCGGTGAAAACATCGGCGACGTCGCCGTTGAGATTGGTCGCCCAAAGACCAAACGAAGGCGAGAACAGATTGAGGACCTTTGCGGTAGGAGGAAGGGTTGTAAATAATTCCAGCTTTTGCTGGAGCTGGGTTGTAATGGGAATGTTCGTGATTGTGCCATCGGAGTTAATGGAATAGCCGTTGAAACCGTCGGACTCCAGGGCAAACCCGATGGGGCTGATCCCGATGGGCGCCTCAGCCATCACCGAGTCGCCGGAGTAGTCGATGATCGTGGCTACGCCCGGCGTTGTGGCACCCGTAGAGGAAACCACGACAGCATACGCTGTCGGCTGCGCCGGCGGCCCATTGGTCGGCACCGGCGTCACCACGGGCTGATAATAGTTTCCGCAACCGGCGATCAGGACAGCGAGTGCAAAACTCGCACCCACTCCCGCCAGCCGCACGCGCGCCCAGCCTGCATTCATAGAATAGAGCTTCATCCAATACTTTCGTGCTACTTGGTGATTGTAAATCACGCAGCCAGGGCAAAAAACAGCCTCAAGTTTCCTCAGGCGGAACCCCCGCCCCGTCCAACCGCCGCCCCAAAGGCCAGCCCCCTGCCGCGCGGTGGAACGCCCGCCCGTGCATTCGCTGCGAGGAGCACGCAGAGCATGTTCAGAAGGTACGATGAGAAGGAATGGCGCAATCGAAGACGGATTGGGACTCAAGACTGGTGCTGCTCGCGGTGTTGCCGCTGGTCGCCGTGGAGGCAGCATGGCAAGCCCGCAACTTGGCGGCAATTTCGGTAGCGGCTGTCATCTGGACCTTGAGCCTCAGCGCGCTGCTCGGGGTGGTCACCTGGAAGCTGCGCGCGGCGACTCCCTGGGCCGCGATTGCGGGCGCGGTCATTACCGCCAGCCTGATGTTTTCCACCTTGGCCCCACCTTATGATCCGTTGCACACGGACCTCGGGGCTGTAATCACGGTTTTCATCCTTGCTTTTGCCGCCACGCGCTTGGGCCGCAGTCACAAGCAGCGCCTCGGCACCGCGGAAAGAGGGCAAGGACGATCGGCCGCACAAGTGGCGGCCAATCTGGGCGTTGCAGCCATTATTTCGAGTCCTTTCGCACGGTCCTCGCTGGCAAGCAGCGGCTGGTTCGCGCACGCCATTCTGGCACCGGCAATTCTGCCAACGGCAGGGCTGGCAGCCCTGACCGAAGCCGCCGCCGACACGGTTTCCTCCGAGATCGGCCAGGTCTTCGGAGGCCGCCCAAGGATGATTACCACCCTGCGCCGTGTGCAGGCCGGCTGCGACGGCGCGATCAGCCCCCTGGGCGTGCTGGCCGGCGTCTCAGCCTCGGCCACGGTGGCCACTGCCGGAACCCTCGTCCTTGGCGGCCGCGCCAACATGTTCCTGGTCAGCACTGCGGCAGGAATCTTCGGCTTTCTCTTTGACAGCCTCCTCGGAGCCACCCTCGAACAGCGCGGCTGGCTCAAGAATGACGCCGTCAATTTCCTCTCCACCGCCGCCGCAGCAGGCTTGGCCTTGGCGTTGATGGTCTATTTGCGGTGAGGGCTCGCCAACGAGCAGGCCGGCTGCCTTCCCGAACAGGTGCCAAACTGCAAAGCTGCAGACGCGCCGCAGTTTTCAGTGCAGGTGCATCCTCCACGCCGTGTAGCTAAGAATCTCGTGCATGATGTGGGCATTATCCGATGAGCCACCGGCCACGTCCAGGCGCCGCCGGGGCGAGGTCAATACATCCAGTCCGTCTGCGGCGCAGAGAGCATGAATCCTGAAAAGATGCGTTCCATCGCTCACGATCACCAACCGCCGCAGGTCATTAGCGCGCGCGATTACGGCCAGGTTGCGCATTGCCTCCTCCGTATCGCGGCTATGCGTCTCGGCAATGATTCTGCGTTCCGGTACGCCCTTGCTCATGAGGTACTCGCGGCCAACGCCACCCTCGGTGTACCGATCGCCGCCCGGACCGCCCAGGGTAACAATCAAGGGAGCGAAGCCGTGCTGGTAGAGGTCAAGCGCGTGGTCCAGGCGTGCACGATACACCGGCGAAGGCCGGCCGTCGTACTCCGCCGCGCCTAAAACTGCGATTGCATCGGCGGGCGCCGCCTGATTGATGTGGGCGTAGTGCTCGATCTGCCGATACACCCAGTCACACCACGCCGCGGCACCCGCTGCCAGCGCCATGAGCAGCACAGCCGCCGCGGCCAGTGCCCATTTGCGGCGCCGCAGTTTCGCTTGGCGCACCATGCGCTCCATCTTATCGCTGCAACACCATGACAATTTCGTGCGTGGGGATGGCGCCCTCGCGGAGAATCTCCCAGCGCCCCGGCCCCAGCGAGAGATCGACGATGGTGGTGGGCAATACGTGCGCTGTCGGTCCACCATCCACAATCAGCGGAATGCGGTCGCCAATCTGATCGCGGACGCAGGCCGCATGGGTACACTCCGCTGCCCCCTGCAAGTTTGCTGAAGTGGCCGTGATGGGCAGTCCAAAGCGCTCCACCACGGCGCGGGGAATAGCCGCATCCGGCACCCGGATGGCCACGTTGCCGGTATGCGCCGTCGAGCGCAGCGGCAACTTGGTTCCCGCGCGTACGATGATGGTCAGCGGTCCAGGCCAGAAACGCTCCGCCAGCTTGTCGAAAAGCACGTCGGTGTCGCGCGCCAATTCATAAGCCTGCGCCGCTGACGCAATCAGCAGTGACAGCGGTTTGTGCTTCTGCCGGGTCTTGATGTGATAGATCTGTTCCACCGCATGAAGATTCACCGGATCCACGGCCAGCCCGTAAAAGGTGTCGGTGGGCAGCGCAACGACACCGCCCTGACGCAAGCAGGAGACGACGTAATCGATCCGCTCTGGTTGGGGTTCATCGGGATGGACGCGCAGTATCTCCGCCGACAAGAGGATTTACCTCGGTTCCCACACTGAAAAGAGCCGTAAAATCGGAAACTATCACAGCACCAGCCGTGGTGCAAGTTCTGCACCCGCTCTCACTGGCGCGCGCCACGGCGAAAACGCCGTAGAATCGGTTCGATGCCTGTTCGCATTGTACAGAGTAAGCAGAACGCGTGGGTCAAGGAGCTGCGGCACGCATTAGCCCACCCAACGAACTGCGGCTTTGCCGGCGTCGAGGGGCCGAACCTGGTGGGCGAGGCTCTCCGTGCCGGACTAAGGTTCAAGTGCGTCTTTGCCGCACTCGGAGCCGAGAAACTTCTCGAAGCCCTGCACCTTCCGCCGGAATTCGAGGTGCTGCTCGTCTCCAAGCCGCTCCTCGACACCGTGCTGACCACTGAAACCCCGCAGCCCATCGCAGCCCTCATCGAGCCGCCAGCTTGGAAGTGGGCTGATTTGCTCAACCCCGACCGGACCCAACCGCCCCTGTTCGTTGTCCTCGCCGGTCTCCAGGACCCCGGCAACCTGGGCACGATCCTGCGCTCCGCCGAGGCCTTTGGCGCGGCGGGTGTCCTCAGCCTGCCAGGAACCGTCAGCGCCTGGAACCCCAAGGCTGTGCGCGCCTCTGCCGGCAGTGTCTTCCGCATTCCGCTGCTCTCCGTTAGCACTGATGAGTGCTTCACCCGCCTGCGCCAGGCCGGCATAAGGCTCTGGACCACCGCTCCCAGCGGCGCCAAACCTGCCAACCTCGTTCAGCTGTCCGGCCCGGCCTCTCTCCTCATCGGCAATGAGGGCAGCGGCGTACCTGCCGAACTCGCATCCAGAGCCGATGGCGTCATCACCATTCCCTGCCCCGGCCCAGTGGAGAGCCTCAACGCCGCCGTCGCCGCCAGCGTGCTACTCTATGAAGCCTCGCGGCAACGCTCCGCACCTTCTGGCGGGCGGTCGGCCCATCGAGGAGACAGACGATGAGCCTATTCGACAACCAGCCCGATCTTTCCTTACCGATTGCCTCCTCCAATAATCTCCTCACCAGAGGTGGCGCGCCGTTGG
>JAJZNH010000254.1:0-2898 GCA_021811745.1 Acidobacteriota bacterium | reverse complement strand
CGAGCGCATGAGGCCCCGCACCCTCGACGAACTCCTCGGCCAGGAGCATCTGGTCGGCCCTGGCAAGCCTCTCCGTGTCCAGATCGAGCGCGACGACGCCGGCTCCATGATCTTCTGGGGCCCACCTGGCGTGGGCAAAACCACCCTGGCCAAAATCATCGCCGAAACCACCCGGGCCAGCTTCATCGAGTTCTCCGCCGTCACCAGCGGCATCAAGGAGATCAAGCAGGTGATGGCCGACGCCGCCAAAGCCGCTGAGCTGCACTCCCGCACCATCCTCTTCGTGGATGAGATTCACCGCTTCAACAAAGCTCAGCAGGACGCGTTTCTTCCCTACGTCGAGCGCGGCACCATCCGCCTCATCGGCGCCACCACGGAGAATCCCTCCTTCGAGATCATCTCCGCTCTGCTCTCCCGCTGCCGCGTCTACGTGCTCGAGCCGCTCAAGGAAGAGCAGATTGTCACCCTCCTCGGGCGCGCGCTGGCCGATAAAGACCGCGGCCTTGGCGCTCTCAACCTCGCCGCAGACAACGACGCTCTTGAACTCATCGCCAGCTACTCCAGCGGCGACTGCCGCAGCGCCTACAACACCCTCGAAGTCGCTGTCCAGCTAGTCCAAGACGAGAAAAAAATCACCAAAGCCGTCGCCGCCGAGGCTGTTCAGCGCCGCGTCCTCATGTACGACAAATCCGGCGAGGAGCACTACAACCTCATCTCCGCGCTCCACAAGAGCGTCCGCAACTCCGACCCCGACGCCGCCCTCTATTGGCTGGGCCGCATGTTCGCAGCCGGCGAAGACCCGCTCTATCTGGCCCGCCGCATCGTGCGCATGGCCATTGAGGACATCGGCCTGGCCGCGCCCGAAAGCCTCAACCTCTGCCTCTCAGCCAAAGAAGCCTACGACTTCCTCGGCTCGCCCGAAGGCGATCTGGCGCTCGCCGAAGCCGTCGTCTATCTCTGCCTCGCGCCCAAGTCCAACGCCGTCTACACGGCCTACGGCGCCGTCCAGGACGACATCGAGCACACCCGCCAGGAGCCCGTCCCGCTGCACCTGCGCAACGCTCCCACGCGCCTCATGAAAGATCTCGGCTATTCCGCCGGCTACCGCTACGCCCACGACGAAGAAGGCAAAGTCGCCGACATGGACTGCCTCCCCGAGAGCCTCCGCGGCCGCAGCTACTACCACCCGACGCAGGAGGGTCGCGAGAGGCAGTTACTGCAAAGGATGGAAGAAGTTCGGAAAATCCGCGCCGGCAAGCGCGGCAGCGGTTAAGACTCCCGGCCAACTCTGCAATCTACACTGCGGTGCGCGCTCGTGGACGGGCCAAACATGAACCGCCGTCACGCCGTCAGTAGCCCTAACCCCGGCTCTTCGGCCCGGGGCAGCCATCTCCGGCGCCGTGGGCGCCGTTGGCCTTGTGCAGCTCCTGCAGGGCGTTCACCGTCACGCGATGTCGCTGCATGGCCGCGATGCCCTCCGCCGCCGCTTGCGCCGCAGCGATCGTGGTGATGGTGGGAATCCGCGCCTGCACGGCGGCCCTGCGGATGGGCTTCTCGTCGAAGATCGCGTCTAGGCCGCGCGGCGTATTCACGATCAACTGAATCCGGCCCTCCTTGATCAGGTCCACAGCGTTGGGACGGCCCTCGTTGACCTTATACACCCGTTCCACGATCAGCCCCGCGCCTTCGAGCGCATTGGCAGTGCCCTCCGTGGCTACGATCTTGAAGCCCAGGTGCACGTAGCGCCGCGCCAGCTCGATCGCCGCCTGCTTGTCGTTGTCGTTCACGGTAAAGAAGACCGTTCCGCCCGTAGGCAGCACGTGCCCGGCCGAGAGCTGCGCCTTGGCAAAGGCCTCGCCAAAGTGGGCCGCCACGCCCATCACCTCGCCGGTGGACTTCATCTCCGGCCCCAGCACCGTATCGACGCCGGCAAACTTGGACCACGGAAAGACCGGCGACTTGACATAGTAGTGCTCGCCCATTTCCAGATCTTTGCCCGCAGCAAGCTGGTCAGGCAGCAGTTCACGCAGCTTGCGCCCGGTCATGAGTCTTGCGGCAATCTTCGCCAACGGCACGCCTGTCGCCTTCGACACATACGGCACGGTGCGTGAGGCGCGCGGATTCACCTCGATCACATACACGCAATCCTTGCCCTGCGCGTCGCGCTGAATGGCAAACTGCAGATTCACCAGGCCCACGACCTTCAGCGCCAGCGCCAGCTTGTGCGTGTAGCTGCGCAGAGTTTCCAGCGTCTCTTCGCGAATGCTCACCGAGGGCAGCACACACGATGAGTCGCCGGAGTGGATGCCAGCCTCCTCGATGTGCTGCATGATGCCGGCAATCAGCACATCCTCCGAGTCGCACAGCGCGTCTACATCCACTTCGACGGCGTTCTCCAGGAAGTGGTCGATCAGCACCGGCCGCTCCTGCGAGTACTCAACCGCCTCGCGCATGTAGCGGGTCACCGACTCAGCGTCGTAGGCAATCACCATGGCTCGGCCGCCCAGCACATAGCTAGGCCTCACCAGCACCGGGTAACCGATGCGTTCGGCCACAGCCAGCGCTTCTTCGACGCTGGTGGCCGTGCCGCCGCGCGGCTGCGGGATCTCTAAATCCTCAAGCAATTTTCCGAATTGCTTGCGATCCTCGGCCATGTCGATCGACTCGGGCGAAGTCCCGATGATGGGCACACACGCCGCGCGCAGCCGCTGAGCAAGATTGAGCGGCGTCTGCCCGCCGAACTGCACAATCATGCCAATCTTGGCGCCCGATTGCGCCTCGTGGTTGTAGATCGCCAGCACGTCCTCCAGCACCAACGGCTCAAAGTAGAGCCGGTCGCTGGTGTCGTAGTCGGTGGAAACGGTCTCGGGATTGCAGTTCACCATGATGGTCTCGTAG
>JAJZNH010000892.1 GCA_021811745.1 Acidobacteriota bacterium | reverse complement strand
AACTGCGAAGCGTGCTGGGACACACGGGCGAAGAGAATTCTTCCGCCGCCACCGCGATACGCCACTGAGGAGGCACATTCCGTCCGGGCCGTTGGCCAGGAGAGGGAAATGAGAGGGGACATAGGTACCGCACGGCCCCGCTTCCCCGACGGCGCTGCTACCATGAACGTGCTGACTCCACCATGCGCAATCATCTGGCGACACTTCTCGACGACTTCCGCCGGTTCGACCGCGCGATTGCGGTGGTGCGTATTCAGGGCAATCGGCGGCGAGTAACCACCTATGGTGAATTGGGAAGGCTGGCCAGGCGTTTTGCCACATTGCTCGCGCAGCGAGGCATCGGACCAGGCGACCGTGTACTGATCTGGGCGGAAAACAGCGCCGAGTGGGTCGCGGCTTTTTATGGCTGCATGCTCCGGGGCGTCCTGGCTGTCCCCCTGGATGCGGGCGGAACAGCTGAGTTTGCGGCGCGCGTAGCTGCCGATGTAAAACCAAAGCTGGCGGTAGGCGACGCGGGACTGCTCAACCACTTGCCTGTCGAATGGCCGCGACTCTCCTTTGAAAACTTTTCCGAGGCACTGCCTGCCGGGGAAACGGGACCGCTGGGGGAACTTTCGCGCGATACGCCTCTTGAGATTCTCTTTACCTCGGGCACCACGGGTGATCCCAAGGGTGTGGTTATCACCCACGGCAATGTGCTGGCCAGCGTGGGACCGGTCGAGAACGGAGCGCAACCATACCTGCGCTATAAACGGCTGGTCCATCCGCTGCGCATTCTGCACACGCTGCCGCTGAGCCACATCTTCGGCCAGACGATGGGATTGTGGGTTCCGCCGATCCTGACCGCGGAAGTTCATTTTGAAAATCATCTGGTTGCGTCGCGAATCGTGGAAACCATCCGGCGGGAACGCATCAGTGTGCTGGCCGCGGTACCCAGAGTCCTGACGCTATTGAAGACTCAACTTGAAACCAGCCGACCGGGGCTGGCGGAACGTGTAGCGGCGGCGGCGGGAATCAATCCGTGGATGCGGTGGTGGCGCTTCCGGGACGTTCACAGGGTCTTGGGACCGAAGTTCTGGGCCTTCGTCTCCGGTGGCGGGGCGCTGGCAGGGCCGCTGGAACAATTCTGGAATGCGCTGGGCTTCGTGCTGATCCAGGGCTATGGCATGACCGAAACCACGGCGCTGATCACGCTCAACCACCCCTTTCACATCGCCAGAGGAACGATCGGCAAACCGCTCGCCGGACGCGAGGTGAAGCTCGGCCCGGATGGCGAGGTACTGGTGCGCGGCCCAATGGTCTCCAACGCTACATGGCAGGGCGGAGCGCTGCGGCTGCGCGAGAGTGAATGGCTGGCCACCGGAGACCTGGCGGCAGCTCAGGAATCGGGCGAGTTGCGCTTCCTGGGCCGCAAGAGCGAAGTCATTGTCACTGCGGCGGGGCTGAACATCCACCCGGAGGATCTGGAGGAAGCCATCGAACAGCAGCCGGGAGTGACGGGCTGCGCGGTAGTGGCGATGGAGACACCCGCGGGACCGGAGCCTTGCGCGGTGCTGGCCATTCGCGGCGCAACGGAGCACGCGGCTGAAGCGATCGAGCGCGCCAATGCGCACTTGGCCGAATTTCAGCGGGTACGGCGCTGGGTGCTCTGGCCGGAGCCGGACCTGCCGCGCACCTCGACCGGCAAGGTGAGACGCAAGACAGTGGCGACGTGGTTGGCTGGCGTCCAGGCCGCGGCCACAACCGGCTCCAATGGCTCGCGAGGCGGCGCGAGGACCTTCGGATCGTCAACGGATTGGCTGCTCTCACTGATCGCTCAGGTCACGGGCGAAGCTCCGCCCGGCGCCGGTGATGAACTGCGCCTGACCGAAGACCTGCATCTGGACAGCCTGGGACGCGTGCAATTGGCCGCTGCCATCGAGGAGCGTTTGGGAGAACTCAGCGAAAGCGCATTGCTCGAAAACGTGCCGACGCTGGGCGAACTGCGGCGGCTGATAGCCGGTGGGGACCGAGGGCTCAGAACTCAGACCGGCAGCTGGGAAGAGCTCGCGGCAAGTGCGCAATCCGAAAGCGCAGCAAGCGAATCCGGGAGCGCTCCGCCGCCGCGGACCACGGTGGAGACAGGACCTGCACGATATATCTATCCGCACTGGCCGTGGTGGAAGCCCTTCCAGTGGGCTCGGGCGGCATTCATTGAAGCGGCGCTGCGGCCGCTGACATGGCTGCTTGCATCTCCGCGCATCGTGGCGCCGGCGATGCCGGGCATTGAAGCTGCGGGCGAGCCCATGCTGATCGTCGCCAATCACGTGACAGCTTACGACGCGCCGCTGGTGCAGTACGCGCTGCCCGGCCAGATGCGGCGGCGGCTGGCAGTAGCCATGTCCGGCGAAATGCTCGAGAATTTTCGCCATGCGCGCAATCCCGAGAGCGGGCCGAAGTACAGACATTTCTATCCGCTCGGGCCGGCGGCTTATGTTCTGGTTACGGCGCTGTTCAACGTGTTTCCCCTGCCCCAGCTCAGAAATTTCCAGGAAAGCTTTGCTCACGCCGGCAGAGCCATGGATCGAGGCTTCAACGTGCTGGTATTCCCGGAGGGGGCGCGGTCAGCGTTGGGAAAGCTGGCGCGCTTCCGCCCTGGAATCGGCTTACTGGCGAAACAGTGCGGCGCGGTGGTGTTGCCGGTAGCGATCCGCGGCCTGGGTGAGTTGAAGGCAGGGCAGCGGGGATGGCTCCGCTCAGGAAAGATCGAAGTGCGCATTGGAGAGCCGATCCGCTTTGCGCCTGCTGAGAGCGAAGCTGCAATCACCGCACGGCTGCATGACGAAGTAATGAAGCTGCTTGGCGACAACTCGTAGCCTCGCGGTTATCTGCCGGCAACGTCAAGGCGGGCGCCGGAAGCTTGCGTAGGGAAGCCCGATGCCTTCGGCTTGAAGTAGCACGTGCCGCCGGCAATGAACGCGGTCCATTGCGAGGGATCGGCGGGCTGCTCGCTCGAACCAAGAAAGAGGATGCCGCCGGGGATCAGCAGCCGATGCATGTTAGCGAGCAGAGTGAGACGCGTTTCCAGCGAGAAGTACAGCATTACGTTGCGCAAAAAGATCATGTCAAAACGATCGCTTGCGCGACTGAAGGGAAAGTGCGCGGTGCAAAGATTGGCCTGGCGGAAGTTGCAGAGCTTTCTGACCTCGGGTTGGATAATCCAGTCCTCTCCGATGCGGTCAAAGTAGCGCACCCTGTAGCTGGCGGGAAGTCCGCGGTTCATCTCGATGCGGTGATAGCGGCCGGCGCGGGCGCGCTCCACGACTTCGCCACAAATGTCCGTCCCCTCAATGCGAAGCTCCCATCCGGCCAGCAGAGGAAAGTGCTCACAGATCAGCATCGCCAGAGAGTAAGCCTCCTGACCGGTGGAGCAGGCCGCACTCCAGAAGCGGAGCGTTCGCACCGGGCGGCGGGCATCAATCAGACGAGGCAGCAGTTCCGTACGCAGCAATTCGAATGGACGGCTGTCACGAAAGAAGCTGGTCTCGTTGATGGTCATGGCCTCGGCGACGGCGCGTTCGAGCGCCGGGTTTCTGCAGGCGCGGAGGCACTCGACGAGTTCGCTCACCCGGGTCATGCCCTGATTGCGCAGCAGCATGGCGAGGCGCGTGTCAAAGAGATAGTCGCGGGAGGGATCGAGCACATTTTGCGACACATCGAAGACGAGATCGCGAAGGTAGCCGTAATCGGCGCTGGTGGCCCGAGGCATTCTTAGACCATCCGTCCGCGAAGCTCGATTTGTTCATGGCGCACCCCGCCGACGATGCGGAGGATTTCAGTGGCCAATGCGTCGAGCGGAAGCACCCTGTGTGCCAGGCCCGCAGAAGCGACCGCACCGGGCATTCCCCACACTATGCTGGTGGCCTGATCCTGGGCGAACACGATCCCACCCTGCTCCCGGATACTGCGGCAACCCTTGAGGCCGTCGGAGCCCATGCCGGTCAGAACCACCGCCAGCACGCCCGCGCCGCAGACTTTGGCCGCGCTGCGAAACAGAACATCGACGGCGGGGCGGCAGTGATTTTCGAGCGGCCCCTGGTGCAGGTACAGCGTAGGCGGAGCGGCGGAGCGCCCCGGCACAAGCACTTCCATGTGCCAGTCGCCGCGCGCAATCCACGCAGTTCCCGCGCGCACCGGCTCACCTTCGGCTGCCTCGCGCACACGCAAGGCGCAACGCGTACTCAGGCGCTCGGCCAGCAGACCGGTGAAGAGCGCAGGCATGTGCTGCACAATCAGCACCGGCAGCGGAAAACCGGCCGGCAAGGCGGGCAACAGCAACTCAAGAGCAGCCGGACCACCGGTGGAGACGCCGACCACGAGCACCGTTGGAGAGATCCGCGGTGATTCAATTTTGGGCAACGGTAGGGCAAAATTCGCAGGCGAATCCGGCGCGGCTGAGAAAAGCGGCTGCGGCTGCTTATGCGCCTTACTGGTAACAGCATGAATTCTGGGAACCAGTTCGCGTGCCAGCGTCCGGATTGCCGACTCGCGATTCGGTTCGCCGGCAGGCTTGGCGACGTAATCCGAAGCCCCACAGGCCAGGGCCTCGATGGTCACCTTGGCGCCGCGCTGAGTGAGCGAGCTGCACATCACCACCGGCATCGTATGGCCGCGCCGCCGCAACTCGCGCAGAGTGGCCAGGCCGTCCATCACCGGCATCTCCACGTCCAGCAGGATCAGATCCGGACGCAGGAGATCGAGACTGCTCAATGCCGCCTGACCGTCGGCTGCGGTTCCGGCCACCTGAAGATGGGGATCAGACGAGACGGCGCTGCGCAGCAGGCTCCGCATCACCGCGGAGTCGTCAACGATGAGAATCCTGGTCCGGCAATCGGCCGCCATCGCTCAGACCTCCATCCCGCCCAGCATGTTCCATTCCAGCAGGGCAAGGGCGAATGCCGCACCTCTGCGAAGCATCTCGATGTCCGCCGGGTCATCCGCCGCCTCCGCGCACTCGATTCCCTTGCCTTCAAGAAGGCTGCGCAGATAACTTCTCACGAAGCGCGAGTCGTCAACGATGAGTGCGCGCATCTTCGCCTCAAATAAAACGGCTTGTAGCTGCTTTTCTCACGCCGCCAGGCGCACCGGATCGAGCCGCGCCGGATCCAGCATCACCAGCAGCCTGCCCTCGAGCTTGTAGGCGCCGGCGAACAAGGCTCCGCGGCGCTCGTCCAGCGTTGGGGGATTCTGCTCATGGTCAGCCGAAGATACCGTGAGCACTTCGCCCACCGAGTCCACCAGAAGTCCAAAACAGATGCCCGCGTTCTCCAGAACGAGCACATCCTGCACGCCCTCCACCAGCGGCATGCCGAGCAATTTGCGCAGGCTCACCGTAGTCAGCACATCGCCACGATAGTGAACCAGTCCGCCTACGTATCCCGGAGCCAGCGGCACCGGCTGCGGCCGGGCCGAGCCGACAATCTCTACGATGTGGTTGATTGGCACGCCGAACCATGCCTGCCCCAGGCGCACGGAACAGACCTCCACGAGCGCCGCGGCTCTTTCCTTGAGACTGACTGCTGTTACCGCACTCATCGCACCCCCTCTTCGATCCGAATCCATTCCTCCGGTTTGCTTTCCACCAACAACGGAGCCGCGCCGCCGAGATTGACGATGCCGGTTACACGATTCCCGAGCAGAGTGAGGCCAGCCGCAGGTCGGCTACTGCCGGCCTCGCAGAGATCACCGCCCGAGGCCACATCGAGCACTTGCGAGACCGCAATACCGACCTGGCGATTGCCCTCGCGGCAAACAACGACAACGATCCGCGCTGCAGGGGCGTTCTTGTCCGCGGCGCTCCCTTCAGTTGCGGCCAATACTCCGCCTGCATCCTCGACCGGCAGTAGCTGTCCCTGGAAGTTCACCACCGGCCGGCAGCCGACGTACTCGATGCGCGTGAGCGGAAGCTGTTCAATGCGCAAAACACTGGCGAGCGGTACTGCGGCGCTGCGTCCTCCGATCTCGACCAGCAGATACTCGGCTCCATCTTCGGCCTCGCCTTCCGTTTCATCCGCCGCTCGCGCTGCTGCATCTTCCGCACTCACGGTTATGCCGGCCTTCATGGCAATTGCTCCAGGATCAAGAATCAGCGCCAGATGGCCGTTACCCAGCACGGTCGCGCCAGAGTAAAGGCCGATATCCTTGAGCGCCGCGCTGAGCGGCTTGACCACAATCTCTTCGGGATCGGCCAGGCCTTCGACCACAAGGCCAAAGCGGCGGCCATCGGCATTGAGAGTGGCGATGAAGTTGTTGCGCTTCGCGGCGGCTCGATGGTCACCGCCGGGCTGCAGTAGACGATCCAGAAAGACCAGCGGCAGCAGCCTGCCGCGCAGCCGGTAAAGCGGCGTGCCCTCGATCCACTCGATGGCCGTGGTGACCTGCTCGGGCGGAACATGCACCAGTTCGGAGAGCGCGCCCTGCGGCAGCGCAAAGCTCTGGCCGAGGCTGCGCACAATGAGCGCCGGAACGATGGCCAGCGTGAGCGGAATGCGCAGCCGCAGTGTCGTTCCCTCGCCCGGGTGCGAATCGATCTCGACTTTGCCGCCGATCTTCTCCACGTTGGTGCGGACCACATCCATGCCCACGCCCCGGCCGCTGACGCTGGTGACCGCAGCGGCGGTGGAAAAGCCGGGCAGAAAGACGAGTTGCAGCAACTCGCGCTCGCTCATCTTTGCCGCGCGCTCCGCCGCCACAAGCCCGCGCTCGACGGCCTTGCCGCGCACTCTGTCGACGGCGATGCCGGCACCGTCGTCGCCGATTTCGATGACGACGTGGCTGCCCTCCTGCGCTGCGCGCAGCGTGAGCAAGCCTTCGGGATAC
Source organism: Acidobacteriota bacterium (assembly GCA_021811745.1). The sequence goes on along the minus strand of JAJZNH010000892.1, from coordinate 2,763 downwards.
TTGCCCGCCGCACGGCGCTCCTGTGACGGCTCGATGCCGTGATCAAGCGCGTTGCGGACCGCATGGGTGATGGGATCCTTGATGGCCTCCAGAAGGCTCTTGTCCAGCTCTGTCTCCTGGCCTTCCATCCGCACGCGCACGCGGCGGCCTAGCGACTGGCAGAGGTCGCGCACGATGCGCGGAACCTTGGAGAAGATGTGCGAGATGGGCTGCATCCGGGCCTTCATCACCGACTCGCGCAGATCGGCGGTCACCATGTCGAGGCGGCGCGAAAGCTGCGTCATATTGGGATCGGCCGCGGTCGCCTGCAAAATCTGGTTGCGGGTCAGCACCAGTTCGCCCACCAGATTCATCATGCGATTCAGTAGCGCCACATCGACACGCAGCGTGCTTTCCGCTGTTGAGCTGGAGGCGCGCTGCGCGGCCGGATCTGACTCCGCCGCGGCGGGCGCCGGAGCTGGCATTGAAGCGGACTCTGCAGCCGCGGTTTGCTGAAAGTCAGGCTTGCGCGCCGAACGCGTAGCAGCAGCGGCGCAGTCAGCCGGAGCGCTCGCGGCCAGCGCCGGAAGCTGCAACTCCTCCAGCCACCCTATCAGCACGGCATCGTCCTCTGTTCCCTCGGCGCCTTCGGCCTCAATCGTCTTCAGAATGGAACGGAGCGCGTCAAGCAGTTGCAACAGGCCGGTGATGATGGCTCCGTCAGCGGCCAGTTTGCCGTCGCGCAGCAGGCCGAGCAGGTTTTCGCCGGCGTGGGCCAGCTTCTCCAACCGTTTGAACCCTAGAAAGCCGGTGGTGCCTTTGATGGTATGAACGGAACGAAAGATTTCCGCCAGCAGTTCTGCGTCCTGCGGCCGCGTTTCCAGTTCGGTCAGGCACCGCTCCATGCGGTCCAGTCCTTCCTGACTCTCGATTAGAAATTCCCGCGTCAATTCGTCCATTGGGTTTCGTCCCTTGGGTTCACGCATGCGGCAGGAACCACAACTCCGGGGCAACAAGTTCTCAAGTTACTTATCGGTTCAATGAGGATGAACTTGAGGGAACAGGGGTCAGAAATGTCATTACCTTTCGGAGCGGTGTACAGCGGAGGCGGCAATGTTTTACGCTCAAGGATCAGGTAGCCGTGCGATGGAAGACGCGATGAAGGATCACATTCCGCTAGAGCCGGAGCTGGCAGCGATCTTCGAACGGGCGCGCCATGCGGCGCAGAACTCCTACTCGCCTTACTCGAACTTCAAGGTGGGCGCGGCGCTCAGGCTGGCCGGCGGCGAGATCGTAACGGGCACCAACGTGGAGAACGCCAGCTACGGGCTGACCATCTGCGCCGAGCGGGCTGCGCTGGTGCGGGCCGTTGCCCAATTCGGGCCGGAGATGCGCGTGGCGGCTGTGGCCGTAGCCAATCTGAATGGCGCACCCAGTTCGCCCTGCGGAGCCTGTCGCCAGGTGCTGGCTGAGTTCGTCCTGCCAGATGCGCAGGTGGTCTTTCCCGCGGCAGACGGAATACGAGTAATGGCCTTCTCGGGATTGTTGCCAGAGGCATTCGGCTTCAGAAAATAAGGCCGAGGCCGCCTATTTCGCGTAAAAACGATAGCGGATTGTCCAGTGCGCGGTTTGCCCGGGTGGAATGACCAGGTGAACGTAGGCCTCCGGACAAACGGTGGTGCGGATCGACCAGAAGTTAAGCTGCGCAATCGGCTGATCGCCGGACTGCTCCACGCCCGCTCCCGTGTTGTGATTCACCACGACGATCTTGTAATCGGAGGGGCTATTGGAGTAGCCGGTGAGAAAGCTGGAGGCGCTTTCACCAGTCCGCAGTTCGCGGCTGTACACAATGTCTTTACCCTCGATCCTGGCGCCGTTCCCGAGGGGCCGCTCCGCCTTGGGCTCGAAGGGAAACTTCACCACCACACCGGGGCCTGTGGGAGCGCCATCGAGCACAAAGAAGTCGTGATCGTAGACCTCTGTGTCGATGGTCTTGCTGCCGGTGTTTTTCAACTCATGCTGGAGGATGAGCACGGGCGCGTGCTTGTCGAGCTTCAACACTTTCGTGTAGACGTAACCAACTCCCAGTGTGGATTTGAGGTTCTGCCGGAAGGTGACACTGCTTCGCCGGGCTTGAACAGTCCAATGACCTCCGTCAACCAGCGGATAGTGTGTGGAAAACTTGAAGGGCGTATCGTCGATGCGACGCAGGACACCGATGCCGGGCTTGACAAACAGGCCGCCCGGCTTGGCTTCGTCATAGAACGGGGCGCTTTCACCGTTGCTTGACCGGAACTCCTCCACGGGGCCGGTGATCGAGTCGTGCAGCAGGGGATCGTAGCGCGGGAACCAGACGCCGAAGTACGTGTGGCCCTTATAAGCGAGGCAGCCGATCATGCCCGACCAGTCGAAGCGCGAGCCGCGATTGTAGCCTTTCTCCGCATCGGGCAGGTACACCACGGCGTCGACGAGGCCATTCGAGATAAGAGCCTTCGGGTAGGGCTCCTGCTCCGCCGAAGCGCAATTGCGCGGCGCCGCATCGTCCGAGCCGCGACTCTGCGCTGCGCGTGCCGTATGCGCAGGAGGAATGAAAAGCGCCAGCGCCACAAAGACCAAGATAGATCCACGTATAGGGATTGCTTTGAATTCACTCATTTCCGACTGGCCTGGCTCCCTCCATTGGATATCGATTCGCGAGGATGCGCAATGTATTTCAGCGCCGGCTGCATGGTCGATGTGCCGCGGCTTCGGATTCTTCCACAAAGAACTGCCGCGGTCAATTCA
>JAJZNH010000881.1 GCA_021811745.1 Acidobacteriota bacterium | reverse complement strand
GCCAGTTGCACCGACCCAACCGGGGCAATCGCATGAACGGGCAAATTAAGGCGGCTATTGTATACAAAGGGTAAGCCCGTCCGCCGCGTGCGGAACTTGAGTCTTGCCATCAAGCAGTTATAGATATCTCATGGCGTCGCAGGGAAAGTTTTTGCGTCCCCCAGCGCACCAGTGGCTAAAGCCTGGATGACACCGGCCGAAAGAGGGGCATGGCTGAAGCCATGCCCCTTCAAAACCATCGCTTCGCATGGTTCACACCCTTCATGCGATTGTCTGGCCATTGGTTCGCTTTCAGGCCGACGTTCAGCTCCATCTGCGAAAATGGAAAAGATGGGCTCCCTGCAGGATCAACTCGACGCGATCACTTCCAATACTCGGCAATTGGTGCAGGCGGACCGGCTGGCCGTGGGCGAGCGGGCGATTGCCGAGTTGTTTGCCACCGGCATCGAGGAGCGGATTCTGCCGGTGGGTGCGCTGGCTCCGGCGTTTGCGCTGTACGACGCCAGCGGCAAGCTGGTGCGGAGCGAGGACCTGCTGGCGCTGGGACCGCTGGTGGTGAAGTTTTTCCGCGGGCGCTGGTGCCCTTATTGCATTACGGAGCTGGAAACCTGGCGCGACCTTTTCCCGCAGCTGCGGGAGCGCGGGGCGCTGCTGGTGGCCATCGGGCCGCAGACGGAACGGCAGAGTGACTTCATGGTGGGGCAGCATGGGTTGCCGTTCCCGGTGTTGACCGATCCCGCTTGTGCGTTGGCGGAGCAGTTCGGTCTCGCCTACACCGTTCCCGAGTACTACCGCGATTATTACCTTTCAATCATGGTGAACCTGCCCTTTATCAACGGCGAGCGAAGCTGGCGGCTGCCAATGCCAGCTACATACGTGCTGGGGCGCGACGGGCGCGTGCTGTTCGCCGAAGCGCATGCGGACTTCCGCGTAAGACCGGAGCCGGAAGAGACGCTGGCAACGCTTTCTATCCGCGTCCGCTGAACCGGGCCTTATTCAGCGCGCGGAGGTCTGCCCACTGGTTGGGGTGGAGTTGTATTGCAGATTGAGAATGCTTAATTGGTAGCAGCTATAGTCTGGATAATTCAACTTGCGAAGATCTTTGGGCAGCTTTCTCGGTGCCAGCAGCCGCCACGCCTCCGGCGCCTGGTGGGGGTCGTAACCCGCGTCGACCAGTAGCGACAGTGCAATCCGCGCGCGCTCCTCTGCCCACGCCGTATTGACCTTCGTCGCAGCGGTTGCACCGCCTGCCAGAGTAATAAGGCTCATCCCGGGGATGAATGCCTCCGCTACGCCGCCAGCCGTGTAAGCGCTGAGAAGGATCCGGTTGCCTACGGTCGCTTTGGCCCCTTGCCGTTGCAGCTCGCTGGCTACGCCGTCGGCCAGCACCGCGGCCAGTTGGTCATCGCTCTTGAGCCGCTCGACCGCTTGCGTAGGAATGAGTATCAATCCGTCAAACGGAATCAACTCGCAGCAGATATTCTTTGCGTCCACAGCGTAAAAGTGGAATGGAATTTTTGAGGGATCATCCGGTGATAGCTGCTTTTGATATGCCGGCACGACACTCATTCCCACACGATGAATCCGGGCTTGCAACGCGTTGTCCGCTGGAATCTTATGCAAACCGCCCAGCATCCCCCACCGGATTCCGCCGTCCTGTGTAAGCGCCGCGTCGTTCTTGGGAAAGTCGACGAAGGGAGGTGGGGTTCCTTTCGGCGTAGCTGGAGGCTTAGGACCGGAACTCGGAGGCCGGAACTGAAAGTCGGAGTCTTCCCAATGCTTCAGAGACTTGTCCTTGGCGGGCTTGGCCTGGATGAACTGCGCCTTCCCAGCCATGAGAATCCCATTGCGATCGATTTTGCCCTCGTAGCGTATCCATGTGCCCGTTCCCACAGCGGCCAGCGACTGCACGCCTCCAGTGAAAGTGGTCGTCGCGGCCGGCGTAATGCGGATGCGGTAACCGTCAGCCTCGAAGACCGGCTCCGGCCCAGACGAGATGACCCGGACGATGACGCCAAGCCCAGAGAGTTTCTGATCCCAGTCGTCGCGAATGAGGACCGATGCGGCGGTCTTCGCAGCCTTGGTGTTCTTATAGGGATCGCTCTCTACCTGGACGAATGCGCCGACCCGCAGGCGTTTCTGCAAGGTACTGTCGTCGCTCTTGTTCTTGCCGCCGAGAAGGCCAAAAATAGTGCCGGGAGTGGTCACCACATGCTTGCCATCCACTTCGAAAGTGTTGGGCGACTGAACCTCCGTGATGTATCCCACGATGGGAATGGGCGTGGACTCCTGCGCACGCAAGCTGGTGACTGCCAGAGTCGCACTTAAGGCCACAATCAGAAGCGGTCTCAGAATAAGGGGAGCTTTGGGCCTGTGGGAACGCGAACCGTACTGCGCCACGGTCTGTCTCCTTTTGGAATATTGAGGAAGTATACGCGGCCTCAGCGAAGCTTCAAGTCCACCGGATTCAGACCAGCCACGCACGGAGCGATGCCTCAGCCTGCTCCAGCGTGACGCCGCGGAGCAGGAAGACCTTGCTGCGCGAAAGCTCGCCGGAGGTAAGCTCGACGGCGTTTTTGGGCAGAGCAAAGGTTTCGGCGAGGAAGGCTGTGAGCGCCTGGTTGGCGCGGCCTTCGAGCGGCGGGGCGTGCACGGCGATTTTGAGCTGAGCCGACGCGCCTTCGCCATAAACGCCGGTGATGGCCGTCTTCTTTGCGCCGGGCTGCGCGCGGACGGCGAGAGTGACGCCGGCGGATGTGGTGCGCAGCATCAGTGCGGCTCCGGGCGTGGGGCGCGCGGGCCGAAGAGCGCCGTGCCGACGCGGATGCGGGTGGCGCCCTCGGCGATGGCCAGCGGAAAGTCGCCGCTCATGCCCATCGAGAGCACATCGAAAGCAAGCCGCGGATGCGCCGCAGCCCAGCGGTCGCGCCATTGGCGCAAGGCGCGGAAGCAGGCGCGGGTTTCATCCTCAGGCACGCCGAAAGGCGCGATGGTCATCAGGCCGCGCATGCGCAGATGGGGCAGATCGGGCAGGCGCTCCAGCAAAGCGGCGGTCTCGGCGGAATCGGGGTCGAGGCCTGCCTTGGTCTCCTCCGGGCTGAGCTTGACTTCGAGCAGGATGGGCAGGCGCCTGGAGAGATTGCCCACCGCGGCAGGCCTGCCCGCGGTTTCGTTCAGCCGCTCGGCGATGTGAAGTGAATCGACCGAGTCGACAGCGTCGAATAGCTCCGCCGCGCGGGTAGTTTTATTGGATTGCAGATGGCCGATGAGATGAAAGCGAAGCGTACCGGCCGCTGTGCTCGACCGAAGGCCTGCTGCCTCAAGCGCGGGCGCCTTCGCGGCAAACTCCTGCACGCGGTTTTCGCCGAAGAGCGTGAGGCCGAGCGCGGCGGCCGCAGCGATGGTTGCAGCCGGATAGGTCTTGGAAACGGCCATCAGCTCGACCTCGCCGCGCTGCCTGCCGGCGGCGCGGCAGGCGGCGGTGATCGCATCTTCCAACCGTTCGAGATGTTCCTGGAGCGCCGTCATGGCATCTGTTTCCGCGCGCTCGCGGCTAGCGGGCGTTGGGTTCAGTGACCGTGCTCCTCTAAAAACTTCTCAGCTTCGAGCGCAGCCATGCAGCCGGAACCGGCGGCGGTGATGGCCTGGCGGTAGCGGCGGTCCTGCACGTCGCCGCAGGCATAGACGCCCTCGACCACCTCGCCGTTGTGAGTGGTGAAGACGTTGTCTTTAGTGCGGACGTAGCCGTCGGCATCGAGATCGATCTGTCCGGCAAACATCTTGGCGTTGGGCTCGTGGCCGATGCCGAGAAAGAGGCCGCTGATGGGGAGCTCGCTGAGCGTGCCCGTCTTCACGTCGCGCAGGCGCAGGCCCTTCACTTCGTGCTCATCGACGCCCAGCACTTCTTCGACGACGGTGCTGGTGCGCAGCTCGATGTTGGGATGGGCCATGACGCGATCCAGCATGATTTTGGAGGCGCGGAAAGCGTCGCGGCGGTGCAGCAGCGTCACCTTGGTGGCGAAACGGGTGAGGAAGAGGGCTTCTTCCATCGCCGAATCGCCGCCGCCCACTACAGCAATTTCTTTGCCGCGGAAGAAGAAGCCGTCACAGGTGGCGCAGCTGGAGACGCCGTGGCCGATCAGCGCCTGCTCACTGGGCAACCCCAGCCAGCGGGCGCTGGCGCCGGAGGCAATGATCAGCGAGTGCGTCCGGATTTCACCGGACGAAGTGGTGAGCCGGAAGGGGCACACGCTCAGATCGACGCTGACCAAATGCGCCAACTGGTAGGCTGCGCCGAAGCGCGCGGCCTGCTTCTTCATGTTGTCGATCAGCTCCGGACCCTGGATGCCATCGGGCCAGCCTGGAAAGTTTTCGACCAGAGAGGTGATGGAGAGCTGGCCGCCGGGCTCGTGGCCTTCGAGAACGAGCGGCTTAAGGCCGGCACGGGCGGTGTAAATAGCTGCGGTGAGTCCGGCGCAGCCGGAGCCGAGAATGACTGTGTTTTGTATCTCTGCCATGATCTTCCTTATTGATTCTAGATGCTCTGGGGCCGCTGCCCGACTCAGACGAGCGGAGCGGATAGCAGCGCCGGCTTTTCCTCGGCCAGCCTGACCACCAGTTCGCCGAAGAGTGTGTTGGCCCAGGCGAACCAGGGCCGCGTGAACTTTGTCGCATCGTCCTTGTCAAAGGACTCGTGCATGAAGCCGGTGCCGGCGGTGGTATCGCGCAGCCAGCGCAGGCATTGCCGGATCTCGCTGTCGTCCGCCGTGGTCAGCGCGCGATAAATGATTCCGATGGGCCACACCTTATTCAAACCTGTGTGGGGGCTGCCGATGCCGTTGGCTGCGGTTCCGCTGAAGAAGTACGGATCGGATTGACTCAGCACAAACTGCCGTGTTCGCTGGTAGAGCGGATCGCCTATCGGGCAGCAGCTGAGGTAGGGGAGATTCAGCAGTCCCGGCGCGCCGGCGTCGTCCATCATCAGTGCATTGCCGTAGCCGTCCACTTCATAGGCCCAGATGGCGCCGAAGGTAGCGTGCCGCGTCTGGCCGTACTGTGCCAGCGCGTGCTCAACCTCGGCAGCCAGGAGTTCCGCCTCGGCGGCGAGGGCGGTGTCTTGCAGCACCTGTCCGGCTATCGCAGCTAACTGCCGCAGGCTTAGCACTGCGAATAAATTGCTGGGGATAAACAGCGGATAAATGCAGGCGTCGTCCGAGGGGCGGAACATGGAGAAGATCATGCCCACCGGCAGCGCGGGGTTGCCGAAGCCGCCCAGCGGCAGCGTGTCTGACGGGACCGCCGAGACGCGTTGAAATGAGTAAGGCCCTTTGCCCTGCTTGCGCTGCTGCGTGCGGAAGGTGCGCACGATCGTCCGCGCCGCTTCCTTCCAGGTGGCGTCGAAGGGGCTCGTATCGCCAGTCTTCTGCCAATAGCCGTGAGCCAGGCGAATGGGATAGCAGAGCGAATCCACCTCCCACTTGCGCTCACCCACACCGGGAATATGCATGGTACGGTCGTGCACGGCCCAGGGCAAGGGCGGATCGGCGGGGTTGCGCACAAAGGCGTTGGCGTAGGGGTCGAGCAAAATCATGCGTGCCTGGCGGCGGATCACGCCTTCAAGCAATGCGCGCAGCTTTGCGTCCTCCTTGGCCAGCGGCAGGTAGGGCCACACCTGCGCCGAGGAGTCGCGCAGCCACATCGCGTCGATGTCGCCGGTGACAACGTAGGTGTCGGGCTTGCCTTCGAAGGAGCCGGGGTAAACGGTGGTATCGAGCGTATTGGGAAAGCAGTTTGCGAAGATCGTGGCCAAGGCCGGATCGGCGATCTGGCGCTGTACGCGGGGAATTAACGCTTCAACGGCGGTGCTGGTAAAGTGACGCTTCTCGCGCGAAGGCCGTGCGTGCGGCAAATCGCCTGCCGCCGCAGCGCCCCAGGCATTGTGAGCCACTGCCAAAGCAGCGGCTCCTTTCAGCACATCCCGCCGGTTCATTGTGATCATTCTGTTCGCACTCCCCGGCGCATTTCCCGCGCCTGTGATTCGTGATCTATGCCGCTTGGCCAGGCTGCATAGCAGCCGCATCCCGCCCCTGCTATTTTATCCAGCCGGTCAGGCGCGGGTGCGTGAGCCAGATCGCAAGGCTTGGAGCGGTTCGAATATGATGACGCGTATGGCGAATTTGACTCTTGTATACGGACTGCGTCTGCTGCCGGAGGGCGAAGTGACTGAGATCAACGATGCAACGCTGAAGCTGGCCAACGGACACGAGGCCCGCGTGGCGATGCACGTGATTGAAGGTTCGCGCGCCGAGATCGAGAAACAGCTCAAGCGCAGCCTCGATGCGTTCTTCGATTTCTATCCGGAGATCTGAGGGCGGTTCCAGCGGTTACATAGGGGCGTGGGCCGGAGGCCCACGCCACAGACGGCCGGGAGGCCGGTGCTACCCTTGCTGCACGGCGAGTTTTCAGACAAGTCCTTCTGAAATTTTCCTACCAGAAGATGGCCTCTGGTTCGGGAGCCGAGAGATCCACCTTGACCGGCGAGGCGATTGCCGTCAGCGTGCTTAAGTCAAAGTCGCGATAGAGATCGAGACACATCAGATCGGGTGCTTCCTTATACGTGAGCGGTTTGGTATAAACCGCGGCAAAGCTCTGAATGGCGTGGTATGCGTCGAGGGAGGAGAACAACTGCGGCTCGATCGCCGCGGCGACTACGGCTGCCGTTTCACTGCGCGGGCCGTCGGTGGCCACGCTGACCGGTGCGAGCGAATTGCCCGCCGGTGGGATGCGGGCGCCCGGCGTGGAAGTGCCGTCGATCATGCCCGCTTGCAGCCAGTGCGTGACGGCGGCAATCTGTGCCGCCTCTATTCCCAGTGGCCGCATGCCAATCGTATTGAGCATTTGCGCGTAGCTGGTGGTGCGGGAATGCTTCGCTGTGCCGGGGAGGTTTTCACCGAAGAAGAGCGGTTCGAAGACCAGCACGCGCCGCCCGCGATCTACAGCATCGGCCGCTGCGACCGCCATAGCCGCGCGGCCCTTGTCGGAGATGAGGAGCGTTGTGCCGCCGTTTTGCGGCCGGTTGAGCGACGCAAGCAGGACGCCGGTTGCGCTGAGCCCATTGCTGAACTCAAAGCGGTACCCGCGGCTCTCCATGCCTCTCTCGTGGGTGGCGCTGATGGGCCAGGCGTGAGCGACGGTCACCGGCGCGTAGCGCGCTACATGGCGCAGCAGTCCGCGCTGCTTCGCGGCCCATGCGCTATCCGGCTGCGACGGCGGGTCGTGGTGGATGGCTGCGGCCATCTGGCGCGCCAGACCTACGACGGTCAGGTTGTTCGCGGGCAAACCGACGATCAGATCGCGATAGCTCTCCACCTCGCTATCGGTGTCGGGATATTCCTGATCGGAAACGTTGACGTGAAAGGCATGGTCGAAAAAGCGATAGGACTGCTGGCGGTTGTCGATCTGGTAGTTATGCGTGCCGGGGTCCTGATTCTCATGCCACTCAAGATTGCCGGGGCTGCCCATGAGCGCATAGAAGGGCTTGATGTCTGAGTAGACGCCCTGCTTGACGATGTCGGCGCGATAACAGCAGTCGTCCATGGCGTTGTAGATGAGAAGCGTCGGCCGGGGCGCGCGCACGGCAATCAGTTGCGCGTAGTCGGCTGTCACGCGCACATCAGGGGCGTTCTGCTCGGCATCCCCGGCGTACTCGGGATGCTCGATCGCGGTCGTCAGCGACGAGAAACCGGCGATGGGCACGGCGGCGTCGATACGCGGATCGAGCGAACTGAGCAGCATGGTCTGCCAGCCGCCACCGGAGAGGCCGGTCATGCCGATGCGCGTGCGATCGACGCGCGGATCGTTGTAGAGGTAGTCGAGGCCGCGGCGCATGGCCAGATAGAAGAGGCCGACGCCGTTCGCTCCAGCCATGTCGAGCAAGCCGATGTTATTGTGCTCGTTCTCCTCGGCGCTCAGCTCGCCGTAGCCGATCCACTCCAGGCTGAGCGCGAGAATGCCGCGCCGCGCCTGATTGATGCAGCGCTTCTGCTTGTGCTCGACGGCCTTGCCGCCGGGACCGTGGCCGTGGACATCGAGGATGGCGGGGATCTTGCCGCTGATGTGCTCAGGCTCATAGAGCAAAGCCGTCGAGCTGAAGCCGGGCACGATCTCGTAGCGCAGCTTGACGATGCGATAGCTCTTGCGCTCGATGGTGGCCACCTTCTCAAAGCTGGGTTTGGCATCAACCCAAGCCTGCGGCCAGCCATGGTAGATCACGTCGAGTTCACGCTGGCGCAGAGTTTGCGCCTCTTTCTCCCAGGCGGCGGCATGAGCCGGATCAGGCAGCGGCGGCACGCGCTTGAGCAGGAAGTGGCGCAGTTCGTTGGTCACCACTGCCGGATCCTGGAGCGGCTGGTTCAGCAGCGGCTCTATCGCGCTATGAGTTGCCTGCGCACATGCAAAAACCGCGCAGGCGATGAGGAAGGCAGCGATCAAACCGGTTCTTTTCATTGTGTCTTTGCCCTTCCTTCAGGATACGGTGCCCTGGTCATTGCGTGAGCGCCTGGAGCGTGAGGCCGCAGACACGCGCCGGGCCGGCGGCTGGCGCCAGCGTGAAATGGACTTTGCCTCCGCTGGCCTGCAGGTCAATTTGCGAGGCAGAAGTGACCGTTTGGCTACTGCTGCCTGATCTGACCTGGACCTTGGCGCCGGCCGGCATGTTGAGCTTCATGCGATACGCGCCCGACGGCAGCACGGTGCGCGCCATGTTGCCGATAGCGAGATCGACTGGAGCGCTGACCTCAATCCCGCTTGGACACGGCGATCCGGGCGCGAACTCCTGAACCGGCGCTCCCAGTTCCGATGTGCCCAGCACGTCAATGGGCCGGTGGGCCGGGCTGAAGTCGAATGTGTAGTGGCCCGGACCCTGCGCCAGCGGCTCCTGATACGTGGGCGCGAACTCCACTTGCAGCGGGTCCATACCGAGCGCTGCGCGCTGCGCTTTAAAATAGGGAAGCCAGCGCAGGTTCAGCGTGATGAGAATCCCTTTTTCGCCGCGGCTGGTGTCGCCATGGCGGATGGCGCGCACGTAAGCCTCGATGGCAGCCTTGGGATTCGCAGCCTCCATTGCGCTGCGCGCCGCCTGCAGATTGCCCGCTTTCTGGGCGGCATAAGAGTCTTGCAGAGCCGTTTGTGCCTGGAAGACATCCTGGGCATAGTGTTCCCAGTCCTGGTAGTAGCCGATCCAGTCGCGCTCGGCGGCATTCTGCGCCAGAGGCGTCATGCGCGCCAGCAAAGCGAGGCGGAGCCTGGCGCCAATTGCTTCATTGCTTTCGTCGACGAACTGGTCGAGGAATCGATCTGACGTTTCTCTGCCGAAGGCCGGCGCATCGTAGATCCAGTCGAGCAGGTAGCGCTTGCCCAGATCCTGCGCCTTTGCACCAAAGGTACGCAGGGCCATCTCACCGGCGGTTACGTCGAGGGTTTCATCAAAGCTCGCATTCCATACCTGGTCCGAGACGTTCTTGAAGAAGAGGTCGAGCGGCCGCGTGGTCCAGTGAATGACGCCAAAGCCGGAGCTGTTTGACCAGCGCAGCAAGGAGCCGAGGCCTGCGAAGGGCGTATAGGAACGGCCCGAGAACTCGCGGTC
>JAJZNH010000594.1 GCA_021811745.1 Acidobacteriota bacterium | reverse complement strand
TACTGCGGGGACCATCCCATCCTGCGCCGGGGACTGCGTTACAGCAATGCGGACGTATTTCAATATGTTTCGTCTGTGCGGGCACTGTATTTTCGCGACCTCGCGCGGCACGAAGCAAGCACCGTAAATCACGAAGCAAGCACCGTGAATCCAGACAACAGAAAGACGACACCATGAATCGAGTCATCGCCAAGGTCCTTTTGTTTTCCTCCATCTTTCCTGCCACGCTCATGGCGCAGCGCCCGGCATCCACGCCGATCAAGGTCACACCCAATATCGACAGTGAGACGGTCAACTCCAAACTTGTGTATACCGTCCATTTGCAACCGCTCTACACAACGACCATTCATCTTCCAGAGACCGTAACATCGATCGCGGTTGGGGCCCCGACGTTGTTCGCGGCGGAACACAGCAAGGACGAGCCCCGGCTTGTCTTTGTCAAGCCGACAACGCACGAGTCCGCAAACTCGAACCTGCTGGTTGCCCTGGCCTCCGGGCGCACCTTGAGTCTCACATTGGAGTCTTCCGGGGACGCCGGTTCTTCCCTTCCGGTGGACTATGTCGTGGACTACAGCAATCCGCAACCGATGATGCGAATCAATACCGATGCCGCGAACGCTCCAGCCCCCGCAGGGAACGATATGTCCGGGACGGTCGTGGGCGATGGCGTGACTGTGTATGCGGGCGGGACGCCAGCAATTGCCGCGGACAGTCCGATGTCCGGTCCCGGCTTTTCCGTGCGTGGGGCCACCCCGGTCGAAGCCGCGCTCGATCGCCAGACGGACGTGGCAGCTCCCATGTACATCTCTGGAGAAGATCTGAAAAAGCAGGTCTACCCGGACAAGATGACGCCGGGTTCCTTCCAGGTTGCGTTGGGGAACTTTACCCAGCACGACGATGTGATGACATTGAGCTACTCCGTGGTCAATGTCAGCGACCACTGGATTGAAGTTTTGCCGCCCCAGATCCAACTCCTGAATCCGAAGGCCAAAAAAAGAAGCAAGAAGAAGCCCCAGTCCTTATCGGAGCAGGTCCCGATTAAAACCTACAAGATGACTTCCACTAAGCTTGCGCCCAGCCAACGGCTGGACGCGGCAGTCGTCTACGCTCGCCCCGACTTCAAGCAAACCAAGGACAAGATGGTGCTGCAAGTTGCCATCGACAGCGCGGTCGATGCGCCGCTGCTGTTGCCGCTTTCGTTTGTCGCTCCTGGAAACTAATCATCCCGAAAGGACAATATTTCAATGCCTACATCCGACGAGAAAGTGCTGCTTCCGGACAACAATTCCGATTCCAATCCCCAAGGCGCTGCCGCCGCCAAACCGGCGATAGGGAAGGGAAGCGGCCTGCTCACGAAGGCAACGACGCAATCGCTCGTGGCCCGCATCGTCGGGGGTGTTGTTGTGGTCTTGGTTGCGCTGGTCCTGATCTCGCACAAGAACGTCGCCAGGAAGCAAGCCGCAAATTCACGGCATCGCCAGGTGGACATTGGGTCGGTCGTAAAGAAAGCGGGCCCCATAATTGCAGCTCCCGCCGACAAGCGCGCTGCGGACACGACACCGCTCGGGAGCAACGATGTGACTCCCCAGGCCATTGAAATGACGCGCAATCCAGCGGTCGAAGCGGCGCGAAAGGCCAACGAAGCCCAGAGCGCAAACCAGGCGCAAACAAATCCTGCCGCCAAAGGCAGTCCGTACCGCACCCTGCAGTCAGGCGAAAATCAGGCGCCTGGCGCGCAGCAGGCCAAACCGCTGAATCTGATCCATCCCTTTCCGCAGTCCGCACACACCGGAAATGGTACTTGGCAGCCTACCCCCTATGCAGGGCAAACCCCTCCAACCACTCTGGCCGCGCCCCTGTCGCAGGAGGACAAAAGGGCGTACTCCGATCAGGTAACGAAACAGTCGGTGACGTTCACGCTGACCAATCAATCATCGACAGCGGGCACTCAGTCTGCGGGAAATGAATTCCCAATCGCCAACCTTGGCCTGGAGCCGGGCTATCACATCGGAGCAAGGACGGAAACATCCGCCAGCAGCGCGGAGATCAGCGTGCCCGTAGTGGCCGCGATCCAATACAACTATATGCGGGACGGGAAGGTCCTGATTCCCGCGGGAAGCCGCGCGATCGGCACCATGAACCAGGTCAATGCGTCCGGCTATGCCGGGCTGTCTTTTTCGTCGTTACAGTTTCCGGATGGCACGACGGTCCCGATCGCGGCAGTCGCGCTGGACAAAAACATGATGCCGATCAAGGGCATCGTGACGGGCAAGAACCTGGCCAAACAATTCCTGGTTGCCACCATGGCGGGCCTGGGAGAGGCCACGGCCATGGTGGCCGGCGGATCGAACATGAGCGGCGCATACAGCGAGTCTGACATGGTCAAACAGCAGGCGGCGCTGAATATCGGCAATGCCGCGGACAGCCAGGTCCAGATGCTGAACAACGGGCAGCATATCGTTGTGACCATCCCCGCCGGGACGGAAATCAACGTTGTGTTCGTGAAGCCTATACAGACGAACAAAACGGGCTCCCGCTAAGCCGGTGTCGACCTGTCCTGCAGGCGCGCAGAGAAGGCCTTTGACGTAATGCAACAGAAGGCATACATTCACGATTGCATAACATACATACAGGGTATAGCCTTAATCACAATTGTCGCAAAGAATTGAAGTTTCGCGGCAAAGCGAAAACGGAGGACATTCATATGTTCACTCTCATTCATACTTGGCTGCATGCCGGAACCACAGCATGCCGCACATTCGTCTCTCACCCGTCAACCTTGCTGCTGTTGGCCAATATCGTCGGCTGTCTTACAGTGGTCTACTTCTGTCTTCCCACTTATGTCGCCAGGCAGGCGCGGCTTGCATTGCTGCTTGCGTTGGTGATGCTCGGCGCGGTCGGCGCTCCGGCTGCCGCAGTGGCCCAGAACCTCGGGCAAGAACCCGCTATCGGCGTGGCAGTCCAGGGCGAAACCGCGGCGCAGCCGGAAGGCACGCTGCTCAATGCGATGAATTGGCTTGGGAACGTGATCTGCCCAGTTGCGGCAGGCGGGACCCTGGTCGGCACCGTCGCCAAAGCGACCACGGGCGGAAAGTGGGTCCCCTGGGCCGTAGGGACCGGCGGATTATTGTCGGTTTCCGGCGGACTGCGCCTCATGGAGTATTTCATCATGAATGGCCGCGGCGGGGTCATGTAAAGCAATGGCCATCCCGCCGTTTTTTCAGAACGTGTACTCGCTTCTGTGCTCGCTTAGCGTGGTCGCATCGCTGTCATGCTTCGTGCTGGCAGCGTTGCGGCTGCGCGCGGAAGGGGGCGTCAACTACGACGCAAACGGCGGTTTCTTCAAGTGGCTCTTCTGGGGGGCGGTCATGCTCACCCTTCCCTCGATCAGCCTCTGGCTGTCCTCGGAAGGGGTCCAGATCGGCGTGGTCAATGTGGGAGCGACGAATGTCGGATATGTGGCCATGATCTCCCGGCCCATTACGGATTTTGTGAACAATTATCTTGTCCCGCACATTGTCCCCGTTCTCGCGGCAGCGCTCGTATTCAAGGCTGTGCTCGATGGGTCGGAAGGCCTGAGTCCGCTTCCGTCCATCGTTGCGGCGCTGTTCCTGCTTTCCATCCAGGGGTTCTTTACCATGGCGTCCACCTGGGGAAACAATTCCGATCCCTACGGTACGGCCAGTCTCCTCATGTCGATGTTTCAGTATGCTGCCTACACGCTTAGTCCTCTGATTGGAGCGCTTTGTATTGTCGGCGCCATTATCAACTTTATCCGCGGACATAGCTGGGGCCATCTGGTCTTCTCGGGGCTTGGATTTCTATCGCTGACCGGACTCTGGGCCCTGGTGCAAACATTCGCGGGAGTCAGCGTCCAGTAATCGCAGTCTCAGGAGCAAGCATGCATCTCTCACCATCGCCAAAAGTCCGCGCACTCTTACGCATCGCCAGTTTTGCCGGAACACTCTGCGCGCTCATACTGGCCGCGCGCGGGTTGTGCCTGTTTCATGCAGGTCGATTGATTGTCCATGCCCTCATTGAAGGGACCGCGTTTCTGATGCTGGCTTACTGCTGGGGAATGCTTCTGGGAAAGCTCTGGGCATGGAGCGGCAGGATCTCAGGATGCGAACGTAAGAGTGTCCCAGCCTCCTTCGCTGCCAGGCGCAGACTGCGCGCAACGCCGTTCGTTCGCGCCAACAGGAGGGCTTGTGGGTACAACGCTTAGCGGCAACGGGTCCTTCGACGGCGCGATAAAAATGCTGGCCGGATATCTGGGCAATGCCATTCTGCCCATTTGCGCCGGCCTCATCCTGTCGATGGCCATCTGGGCCTACTCGCAACGGAAGAGTGGCGATCGGTATGTCGTAGGCGCGATGGTTGCCCTGCTGGCCTCGGGGTTGATTCGGGTGGCGGAAACATTCGCTGCCCAGGGCACAGGATCCGGCCAATATTTTTCCGCAGTCCTCACTCTGGTCAACTATGTCAGCAACGTCATTATGCCTGTGTTTGCGGCCCTTGAACTGGTGCGCGGCATTCTTGAACTCAGCGGATTCATGGAGCGCATGACGATCGGAGACGACGCTTCACGGCATTTCATCCTCGCGGGCATGTGCCTGAGCGTTTCAGGAATGGTGCGTCTTTTGGAGTTCTTCATGATGAATGCCACGGGAGGGGTCAGCTAATGGCGCTCAATCAAACACCCGTCTCCCGAAACCTGCACGCAAGCATCAAGTTTCTCGGCCTCGAACTTGAGGACCTCCTGTATCTGGGAATGGCAGGCGTAGCGGCGCTTCTTGCCGGTCAGTTCCTGCCCTATTTTTCCAGCCGGTCGATCGCCGGTATTCCGATGAACTGGGCCATGTTCCTGTTCGTCATCGTTGGCGGGTATGCCGCTCTCGCGATCTTCAAGACCGGGAAGCCCCCTGGATATCTGGGCGATTATGTTGCGTGGCACAGCAAACCGCATGCTTACTCGGCGATGGAGCGGGACCGCCAGCTCACACGCGAGTATTTGATCGAGGATGTTGAGGAATAACCAAGGAGATTCGGATGCCGGAAACAAAAAAACAACACGATCGTGGCCTGGACGCGCCTGCGCTGTGCGAACAATTGCCGGTGCGCGATTTCCTCGACGATTGCATGGTGCGTACCGATGGAAGCTATGTTGCGGGCTACAGACTTGCCGGGTCCTCAAGCTATTTTGCCGACGACCATTCGCGCAATGAAATGAAGTCGTTCCTCGAGTCGCTCTTGCGCACGGTCCCGGAAGAAAGCATGCGTGTTCAGTTTCGCTACGAAGTCCTGGAAACGAGCGCCCAGACGATCGACAAATACGAGGAGCTCCGCAGGACCGATTCGCAAGCGGCGATCCTGCTCGACGAAGACCTCGTGAAGACCTATCGCCAACGGGACGCGGACGGCGAATACCTGACCCGCAAGCTCCATGCCTATTTCATTTGGAGTCCGGAGAAGTATCGGCAAATGATGCTCGAGGGCGGAAGCTTCAAGGAAAAAAACAATCCGGCAAAAAAGACAGCCGGAACTCCCTGGGAGAGATTTCGTTCCTGGGTGCTGCGGCAACTTGGCAGAGCGCCGGAGACGGATGGACAAGACCCCGAAGCCGCGGACGGCGAAGAGGCCCCGAGTCCCGATTCGTTTACAACCAGCACAACCCATGCCGTGCAACGCACCTACAAACAGCACCGCGACACGCTGCATCATTTCAACTCGGTCCTCATGGGGATCGAATCGAGCCTGAAGGTCGCCGGTCTCGGTCCCGAGCGCATGACGCACCAGGAGATGTTTCTGGAGATCAAACGGGCCTTGAACCCGTTGCTGCCGGACGACCTCCCGCTCAAGCCGCGGAAAATCACAGACCTCGAATACCGGTCCGTTCGAGAACAACTTGCCTGCGTTTCCCTGCTGGGCGAGACCGAGACCTACATGAACATCGACGGGGTCCTCTGGTCCATGATCACGCTCAAGATTTCACCCGACACGACCTTCCCCGGAGTGATCCGCGAATTGCAGACGGCGGGCTTTCCTATCTCGATTTCGACGCAGGTGACGATTCCTGACCAGAGCAAAGTGTTGGACCGCTATAAACGCATGTACAAGAAGATGGTCAACGCCCAGAAAGACCATCGAGGCAACCAGCGCGTCGATATTGCGGCCCAGGTTGCCGCGCAGGAACTGCTGGACATCCAGGCGAAGATCCTTGCTTCTTCCACGAAGACCGCGCGCGTCAGCATGACCATCGCGGTACGTACCTCGGGACCGGCCATCACGGAAGCCGATTACGCGGTTGCGCAGCGCGAACTGGCCATGCGCCGCCAGATGGTCATCCATATCATCGGACGGATGAACGGGGCGAAGGCCTATTGCGAAACTCTTGCCCAAAAAAGGTTGTTCTTTTCCTCTCTGCCCGGAATGGCCGACAACGACAAACGCGATCTCGACCTGTTGACTTCCCATGTGGCGGACTTGCTGCCGGTGGAGCTGCCATGGGCCGGAACGGAAAAGTATCCGCTGATGATCTTCGATACGCCGTACCGGCAATGCTTTCCGTTCTCTCCGTTCGACCCCAATATCGAGAACGCCAACATGCTGGTGGCCGCAACCTCGGGCACAGGGAAAAGCGTGCTGATTGGCAAAATGCTGCTCACCACGGCCCGGCAAGGAGTGAAGGTCTCCATCCTCGAACGCGGGGACTCCTACTACTATCCGGTGAAGTATATGGGCGGCGAGATGATCACGATGTCTCTCGACTCGGCCTATACGATCAACCCGTTTGATCTCGAGCCAGGACATCTGGCGCCGTCGAACGACCATCTTTCCTTTTTGACGCAGCTCGTCCATTTCATGATCGGGGAAACTGGGTCGGCCGACTCCGACCTGCTGGAGTCCACGATCCGGCTCTGTTTGAAGGACGTATACAAACGGCGCTATCGGTCCGCGGAGAACGCATACCCGCTGCTGTCCGATCTTCAACTTTCGCTCCAGTATTACAACGGCAGCGAGTCTTCCAAAAAAGAGGCCCGCATGGCCGCGGAAAAACTGATGGCCTGGGTCGGCGAAGGGATGTACGCCAAACTCTTCGACCGGCATACCACAGTGAACATGCAGACGGCCTGGCTGTACTTCAACATCGAGCAGCTGAAGGACGACCCGAAGCTTGATGCCGCCATGAGCCTGCTGATCGCGTATGCGACCACGCGCCGGGCCCAGGGCGATGGAACGGACCGAAGCATTGTGGTCCTCGACGAATGCTGGCAGCTGCTGGAATCGAAGACGCTCGCCCCCGTCGTCGTCCAGCTTTTCCGCACCGCGCGCAAACGGAACGCATGCGTCTGGGCGGTCTCGCAGGCGGTCGAAGACTTCACCGGCACACCCGACAACCCGAACAAATACGGTGGGGCCATTCTGGCCACGACCGCCATCCGCCTGATCGGACGGCAAAAAGGGAACTTCGACGTTTTGCGTCTGTTCCTCCACTTCAACGACACGATCCTCAACAAGGTGAAGATGCTGGGCATGACGGAAAAAGGGAAAAAGAGCGAGTTCCTCGTGTCGGTTGGGGAAAAGGCGGAGTGGACCCTGAGCCTGTATGTGGTGATGTCCGCCATGATGTATTGGCTGACCACCACCTACCCGCGCGAGAGGTACTACCGCGAATGGTGGCTCCTGACCCATCCCACACTGCAACTGACGGATGCGATCCGACTGCTGGCCGAGAAGTATCCCAACGGCATCTCGGCGCTCGATGAATTGCCGGAAGAGCGTTCCGGCGAAGTGATTCGCGCTTTCACCGCAAAGAAAGCGGCATAGGAAAGGTGGTATAGGATGCGAGGTCTCAAACGTCTGGGCCGGCAAATTGCGATGGGGTTGCTCCCGGTATTGGGACTGGTGTTGTTCCTGCCGGCTCCACAGGGGAACGCGCAGTTCAGCGTTTTCAGTGCTCTGCTCGGCACCATCGGCGGCATGTCGGGGTCCCTGGTCCAGATGCAGCAAATACAACAAAGCTCGATGATGTTCCAGCAAGCGACGCTCTGGCCGTCCTCCATCATGGGTCAATTCCAGTCCGACTTTACCGGGATGACCTCGGGCAACCAAGGGTCGCTCTCAATGATCTTCAATACGCCCATCCAGAACGCCACCTTGCCATTGTCGATGGCGCTGGAATCGCAAATCCTTTCCGGCAACCCATCGCTTGTCAATACCGCGTACATGAACGCATACGGGCCCAACCTTTCCCTCGCCCAGGCGCCGGCCACCGTGGTCCAGTCGATCGACATGGCGGACGCAACGGCAATGGGGTCCATGCAACTAGGCATGAGCGCGGACGCCACCGCCAGCACGCTGATCAACCAGGCGCAGCAGTTTCAGACCTCGGCGTCGTCGTCGGCACCGGGCGTTCAGGACATGATGACGGCCCAGGCCATGGCCAGCGAATTGGAGGTCCTGGCGCAGCAGCACCGCATGTATGCTGCGATGCTGCGTCAGGAAGCCAACGATCTTGCTGTCACCGGCATGAAATACAAACAGTGCGCAATCGCAGTCCAGAACACCAACCAGGGAGTCGAGAACGTTGTTGGAAATGGAGGAAATACACCATGAAGATCAAGGGCTTTCTCAAGAACGTCCAGAAATCCGCGACCATCCGCCGCACCGGCTGGATATGTCTCGGCGCTCTGCTTGTTGTCCTTCTGAGCGCAAGCCCTGCCCAGGGTCAATTCGACCTGGGCGCAATTCTTGCCTTTCTTGAAGCGATGAACACAGCCATGCAAAATACGATGGCTGTGCCGCTGGCCGCCATTCAAGGAATTGAGCAACAGGGCATGGCATTCCAGCAGCAAACGATCTATCCCATATCTCAGATATCCTCCACGCAAAATCTCTCCTCGGCATTTAGGTCGCAGATGTCGCAGATGCAGACCGCAATGTCGAACCCCACGCCCATGGCGCAGCCTGGAACGCCCCAGGCAGCGCTCGAGACTTCTACGTTATCGGGAAACACGGGGCAAATTCCATCGATCGCTCCGGAGTATCAGCAAGTCTATGGGCCGACGCCCACGCCCGCCCAGGTCAGCAACCCGCAACAGTTGAGCGCGATCGATATGGGCGACGCCCAGGCCAAGGACGCGCTGGCAAAATCGGTCCAATTGGATGCCGCCGCCACAACCGAGATGGGAATTGCAACGCAGTTGATGGGAGAAGCGCAATCGAGCACTCCGGGCACCGCGCCGATGGTCCAAAGTCAGGCAGCAGCCTGGATACTGCAAGCACATGCCTATTCGCAAGGGGCCATGGCGCAATTGCTGCGTACCCGGTCCGCTTCCTTGTCCTACAAGACCCTCAATTTGAAGACTGCCGGGACCATGACGCAGAACACCAATCAGGCAATTCAAAACGTCGTCCAGTCGCACTAACGATGCACGGTTCGAGGCGATTTTATGTTCTTTTACGACAGCTTTTTCAACCAGGCACTGACCGCGCTAGGCGGTACCGCGCTGACAAGCGTCCAGACTGTGTCGTACATGGTCCTTGGGATCACCTTTCTTCTTTCCGTCTATGAGGCCTTCGCGCGCAGCGGGGACACCCGGCAGTTGATGATGGGATTCTTGAAATACGTCATCGCCGCGGTCGCAATCCAGAACTGGCCGGCGGTGTTCAATGACAGCCAT
>JAJZNH010000623.1 GCA_021811745.1 Acidobacteriota bacterium | reverse complement strand
GTCTTCGAACAATCTGGCAATGGCTTTTCCTATGCCATCGGTGCCTTCGAGTTCGAGTTTTGCCTCTTCGAGAGTCCTCAAAATCTGGTCAATTCTGAAAGGAGTTTGAACTTCATCGCCATTTTGAATTCCAGCGAGTGAAGCGGCCACCAGTCCATTGAGTGATTTATTAATAAGTAAAAGAACAGATTTTTGCGTCTGAAAATCTTCCAGGGTTGGTTCGACACCTGTTAAAGGCGGCCAGTATCCGGGGTAGCATAGCGATTCCCGCATCGTCAGCCGTTGCCACTTACCAAAGTCAATCTCGACTATGATCCCTTCCCCACGCGGCCCCTTCGGTATCGGAAAATGTGTCACCGTCGTCCCGTTCACTTCCATCGCCACGAACTTGATCAGCTCCTCGGTAAGATCCATCAAGTCGTGGTAATTGGCATAAGCCTGATAGAACTCCAGCATCGTGAACTCGGGGTTGTGCTGCGTGCTCACGCCCTCATTGCGGAAGTTGCGGTTAATCTCGTAGACGCGGTCGATGCCACCCACCACCAGCCGCTTCAGGTAAAGCTCCGGCGCGATGCGCAGAAACAGATCCATATCCAGCGCATTGTGGTGCGTGGTGAAGGGCCGCGCCGCCGCGCCGCCGGCGATGGGCTGCATCATGGGCGTCTCGACTTCGAGGTAGCCGCGCTCGTCGAAGAATTGCCGGATGGCCTTGAGCACCTTGGCGCGCTTGACGAAGACCTCGCGGGCTTCGAGGTTCGTGAACAGGTCCACGTACCGTTGCCGGTAGCGCAGCTCCACGTCGGCCAGCCCGTGGTACTTCTCCGGCAGCGCGAGCATGGCCTTGGAGAGAAAGGTCAGCGTCTCCACGTGCACGGTCAACTCGCCCGTGCGCGTGCGGAACAGGTAGCCGGTCACGCCGATGTGGTCGCCCAGGTCGAGCAGCTTGTAGAGCGCAAAACCCTGCTCGCCCACTGCGTCCAGCCGCACGTAGATCTGCAGCCGCTGGCCCTGCTGCTGGAGGGTGGCGAAGCCGGCCTTGCCCTGCTGGCGGATGGCCATGATGCGCCCGGCCACGGCCACGGAAATGCGGTCCGCCTCCAGCGTCTCGCCGGTGGCTTCGCCCCAGCGCGAGCGCACCTCGGGAATGCTGATGGCCTGCTCGGTCTGCGCGGCCGGAAAGCGGTTGGGATAGGCCGCCTGGCCGAGATCCGCGATCTTTTTCAGCTTTTCTTGCCGCTCATTAAAGAGCTTCTGCTCAAACTCCGAATCAAACACGTTCGTTCCTTCCATCGCAGGGGCCGTGGCCCAAAAGGGCAGTATACCCGCTTGAGCAGTGGCAGCCTGCATGCACACTTATGCTCGCCGGGAGACCGGCAACGGCTCCGGATTGCGGCCACGAGAGCAGCCCAAGCATCGCAAAGCGCGGTATGCTTTGACAGGAGTTCCAATGCCTTACACACGCCCCATTCCGGACCGCACGCCGGACGGCAAGCCCTCGGGGTTGTTTGGCGCCTGGGTGCAGGCAGAAAAACTGATGCAGATCGCGCTGGTCCTGCCTTCGGCGGCCTTCATCGGCTGGCTGGCCGGCGCCTGGCTCGACAGCCGGCTGCATCAGTCCTGGATCAACATCGCCGGCATCGTCTTTGGGAGCGTTTCCGGGCTGGTTTACGTGGTGCGGCTGGCACTGGCTGCGGGCCGCAATCCGGAGACCAACCGCGGCGCCGAGGAAACCGGAAAGGGAGGAACCGGGGGTAAGTCATGAGCGAAGAAAGTCGTAATCTGGCCACTCTGACCGACCAGGGCTTGGAAGCGCTGCTGCAACGGGCCATCCGAAACACGCTGATTGTCGGGCTGCTGGTTGCGTTGGCGCTCGGGAAGGGCTCCGGCTGGCGCGACGCCGCCATGCTGGCCACGGGGGCCGTGATCTCCGCCGCCAGCCTCTTCGAGTGGCGCCGGCTCATCCGCCTGTTCAATACCAGGCTCGACAACAAAGGGGCACCCAAGGGCTCACTGGCAGACGCCGTTTTTTTTGTGATCCGGCTCTTCATCTTTGGCGGGGTCATTTATGGTAGCCTGAAATGGTTCCGGGGTTCGGAAGTTGCGCTTCTTTGTGGCCTAGGCTTGGCGGTTGCGGCTTTGGTATGGGAGGCGCTTCGCCTGCTGCGCGGTTGAAGGCCCTAAGCAGCTCTCAAGCCGCGCGATCCCTCCCGGAAGAGGAAAGATTCAAGCGTAGATGTCGGAAACCCTCACTATTACCCGTCTGCTGAATCATCTCTTCGGCGCTGATGTTGTGTGGCTGATGCGCGCCGTGGGCGTTCATCCCGCCAATCCGGTTGCGCCCATCAATGACACCTTTGCCCTGGAACTGCTGGTGGCCTGCGCGCTGATCGCATTCTTCGTGGTCGTGCGCCTAAGCCTCTCAGTGGACCGGCCGAACGCGGCGCAGCAGATCGCGGAGATGATTCATGAGTTTACGAGCGGCCAGGGGGAACAGGTCATAGGCCACGGGCACGAGCGTTTCCAGGCCTTCGTCACCTGCGTACTGCTGTTTATTCTGCTCAACAATTTCATGGGGCTGCTGCTGGGGCTGATTCCCGGCGTCATTACGCCGACCAGCCAGCCCGTGGTTCCGCTGGGCATCGCGGTGCTCACCTTCATCTACTACAACTTTTACGGCGTCCGCGAGCAGGGCGTCGTGGGGTATGCCAAACACTTTCTTGGTCCATTGTGGTGGCTGGCATGGCTGCTGTTGCCTATCGAGATTGTTTCGCACCTGGCGCGCATGTTGTCGCTTACAGTCCGTCTTTACGCCAACATGCTGGCCAGCGATCTGCTGACGCTGATCGCCTTTTCGATGATCCCGCTCGCGATCCCGGTAGTTGCCCTGTTACTGCACTTTGCCGTATCGGTCATTCAGGCTTACGTGTTTATGCTCCTGGCGATGATTTATCTCTCCCAGGCGGTGGCGCACGAGCATTAAAAAGCAGCTGCTAGCTTTTAGCTGATTTTTGCTGGTTCCTGGCTTCTGTTCTGTAGACCAATGCTTCGTTTTCTACAAGGAAGGGCTGGGAGCCAGAAGCTGAGAGCTGTTTTTCAAGGATTCCGCCGGAGGTAGCTTCCACTCCGGGCCCACGGATAGCCGCAAGCGTGAGGGGGCCAAAGGAATGAAGACAGCTACTAGCCATTAGGTACCAGCTTCTGGCCTTGACATCGGCGAGCTAAGACTCTCGACCACCGATGAAGAGGCAGGGGCTGGAGACTAGGAGCTAGAAGCTGCTTCTCCGGCACGGTGAGCCTCAACCACCCACTGGCGGCCAAACTACAAGGAAGCAGGAGAACTATGCGGAAACTGCAAAGTATTATGCGGAAACTTCAATATGTGTTCATGGCCCTGTCGGTCTTGTGCTTCGCCACACCGGTGTTCGCGCAGAACGGCTCGGTGATTCCACGGATGGCGCCCATCGGCGCCGGCATCGGAATGGGCATCGCAGCCGGTCTGTGCGGCCTGGGCCAGGGTAGGGCCGTCGCCTCGGCAACCGAAGCACTGGCCCGCAACCCCGGGACCCGCGCGGGCATCATGCTGTTCCTGGTGCTGGGCCTGGCCTTCATCGAGTCCCTTACCTTGTTCACCCTGGTCGTGATCTTCGCCAAGATCAGCTAACCCAGCTTCACACCCGGCAATGCGGCCCTGTAGGATCGTCTGTGGGGCCGCGTTGTTGTCTTTAGGGCGCACCTCCTCCGGCGGGCGGCTGGCGCACTCTTCATGGGTCTTCCTTACGGATCTGCGCGCAGCATTTGAATCGCCTGGTGGTAATTGACATCCGCGGGCAACAAAGAAAAGTGGCTTTCTTCCTCTTCGGTGTCGTAGACCTTGGTGAAGAAGAGCACGCGCCCGGTCATCTTCAGCTCGAGGCGAACGGTGCGCCAGTGGTGATCGCCGACGTCTGCCTGCTCAATGCGAATCCAGCCGCCTTTGTTGAGATGGCCGAGAATGCCCCATCCGAAGTCCACACCATGTTGGAGACGGCCCTCTAGGCGCACCACCCGCTCCGCCGCCGGATCGATCCATAGGTCTCCGGCCATGGCGGTGAGCACGTGCAGCTCCATATCAGAGGGATTGAAGGCAGGGTTGGGTTTGAAGGTGAATCTCTCCACCTCGCCGGCTGGACTCCCGCCTGAACCGGTGTATTGATAGAGAAAGGCCGTGGGCAGCGCCCGCAGCACCTTGAGCGCACGGGCGGTGTCGGCGTCCTCGCTCTGCTTGCGATCCATCTGCCGGCTGGGATCGCTCAGCAACCCCACGAGCCGCGCCGCCTCCCTTTGTTCTGCGGCCGCGTCCAGCGGCTTGCCGTTGACGGAGATCAGGCGGGCCACGTCGCCTTCGCTGGTTTCCACGATCTTTTTAGTGGTGGTGAGCCGCGGCGTCGACCTGCGCAGCCAGAAGCTCATGGGGGGGCCGGGGCTCTCTGTGGCCCGGATTTCGTTGGCGAGCGCGCGGGCCACCAGATCGTGCGCCCGCGCCGGCGTGAGGAAGCCGGAGCCTGGCGCCGCAGCTTGACCGCGGCCGGGCACGGACAAGAAAAGCAAGCAGAACAGAAAGAAAAGGCCGCGCACCGCTATCGCAACCCCGCTACGGTTCATGAAATCTTAGACGCCGGAGCCGCTGGTGGGATTCTTTGATTGAAGCCATGCGGCCCGGTTGCGTATATTGCGGGGAGGGCTTGGTTCATGCCCTCGGAAGGAAGAAAAACAATGGCAGTGGAGAACGCGCCCGCACGCATTGGCAAAACCGTAGTCATTTGCGGCGAAGTGAAAGGCAGCGAAGATTTGATTGTGGATGGCCGGGTGGAGGGGATCGTGACCCTATCCGAGAGCCGTCTCACTATTGGACCCAACGCCAACGTGGCCGCCGACCTTTCCGCCAAGGACGTATTGATTCTGGGGCACGTTCATGGCAACGTGATGGCCACTGGCAGGGTGGAACTGCGCGCCGGTTGCACGGTCGAGGGCAATATCCGGGCCCTTCGGTTGGCCGTCGAAGACAATGCTGTCTTCCGCGGCAAGGTGGACTTGACGCAGGCCGTGGCCAAGGCACCGGAAAGCGCCAGCGCACCCCAGACCGGAGTCGCTTACTGAGCTGCTCCGCGCCAGCCTGCTACATCATGATTTCTCCGGCTGCACGAGGGATTTGGGTTGCTGAGCGATTGGTTCGACAAAAAGCAAATCAAGGGTTCCGCCCCTTCCACCCCTGGTCTGCACGGGCCTAGGATTCCCCGCCACTCCGGTGCATGGGCGGTCCTGCGCAAGCGCCTCGAGGCCGGGCCGGGGCTGCGTATTATTGACACCGGCTACACCTCGCCCGCCAACATCAACTATCTGACCAGCCTGGGCCATAGCCTTTTCCTCACTGACCTGGTTCACGATGCCTACACCGGAAACTGGCAGACAAGCGCCGGCGAGGATGGCAACGCGATCTGGAACATCGAAGGCTTTCTCGAACAATCCCTGAACTTTGCTGGCCGGACCTTCGACGTGGTGCTGCTATGGACGGCGCTCGACTACCTGCCCGAACCGCTGGTAGCGCCGGTGGTGCTCCGGCTATTCTCGGCCATGAATCCCGGCGGCCAGGTTCTGGCCTTTTTCCACACCCGCATGGAAAGCGAGGAGTCGGTGCGCTGCCGCTTCCACGTCACCGCGGGCGACGATGTCGAGATGCAGTTGACCCAGCAATTCCCCCTGCAGCGCGCCTTTACCAACCGCAGCATCGAGCGGCTGTTTGCGGGATGGTCGGGGCACCGCCAGTTCCTGGCCAAAGACAGCGTCTCCGAGGTCATTGTGACCCGGTAAAGCGCGGGCCCTATCTTGTCCGGAAATGCCGGACAAGATAGGGCCTGTGCAAGAGCCCACCGGAGAATGCGCGTACCGTAAGTGGGCATTTTCATCTCCCACTGGTCACTGTCCCGGAAGCGATCCACCGTCATTCGGCTAAGATTCAGAACGGCAAGAGGTTGCCGGAGGAATCGAATCGCATGGACTCTGGCTTGTCCGCCAGCGTCACGCCGGGGCGGCCCTTGAGTTCCCCGGCGCAGCTTTCTGACACCAAAAGCCGCTCCAGCTGCAGCGTGTTCGCGATGCGCACCACCCGCAGATGCTCCGGATGGCGAGAAGCCAGCGTCGCCAAACCCTGTTCGATGGCCTCGCGGTCGGTTTCGAAGTATATGGGAATCTTGGGCGTCAGCACTCCTAGCGAGGTGAGCGCATTCATGTACGTGGACTGGCGGTCGATCGCCTCGACCAGGCGCGTAGTGGCAAAGTCGGCAAGACCCAGGCCCGTAGCATTGCCTTGCGTGGCTTCGGTCAGACTGCAAACCAGGATGCGATGGATCAGAATCGAATGGCTATTAACCGGCCAACGATCCTCGGCGCGCAGCGAGGAGGAGTAGCCGGTTATTTCGCGGCCGATCACGTTTGTGTCCATGCCCGTGCCGCTGATCTCCTTGCCCATCTCGTCTACGATCAGCAGATCAATCTCCTTGAGCGGCAGCCGAGGCAAAAGTTCGGTGGCCCGCGCAAACAGCCGCTTTTCCCCGCTCACAATCGCATCGCGCGGCAGCACCTCGATCTCGACCGTCTCATGGTGCTGATCCTCAACGATGGCTACGCCGCAAAGTACCGGAACCGCGTCCAACACCACCCGCGCATGCTCGCGGATGACCGCATAGTGCCCCTCGTAGGCCGCTGCGCGGTGGGCAAGGTTGGCGCCCTCCTGCTTGGCGAAGCCGATGGCCAGCATCTTTTGAATGCCGCTGCCGTAATCGCCCTGAAAATCGGTGTGCGGCTTGACGCGGTTGATGGGCACAACCGCATCGGCCTCCAGCGCCTCCGCGCTGAAGACGACATCGCGCCCGTCAAAGACCTCGCCGACCTTGCGCACCTCCATGCCGGCCTTGATGGGCACACCCATCGCCTCCGCCGTGACGCCGTAGCCGGCCAGAACGTGCGTCTGTCCTTCCGGCGTAGCCCCGCCATGGCTGCCCATCGCCGGGATGATGAATGGCTTGGCACCCGCATCGGCCAGCACATCGAGCACCGCCTTCACAATCGTGCTCAGGTTGGCGATCCCCCGGCTCCCCACGCCCACCGCGATCCGCATTCCCGGCGCGATGCGCTCCCGCAGGCCCGCCGCGGCAAAGCGCTCGCGGACATGCGCCGGAATATCCAGCGGCTTCGACGGCGGAAAGCTCCGCCTCACTTCTATCATGCGCGGAATCAAGCTGCTGGTTGTCATCGCAGTGCCTCCTCGACGGGCAATATATGTGCTGACCCCATCGTAATTGCGCGCCTTTGTCTTAGGCCAGGAATTCAGGCTTGCGGAGGCACGGAACTTTGCAGAGAATCCGTCTTCCGGGACTGAGGCCTGCACTCATTGCGCTCAATTAACGTGCGGGCTGAAGCTCTTACCCCGCAAGCTGGTCTGCTCCCCGAGTCAGCGCGCGCTTCGACCCATAGACTATAATTTCCTTTCCCCAAAAATCTTTCTGGGAGTTGGCTTATGCGCAACCTCCTCCGTCTTGCGGCACTTCTTCTGGTGCCGCCGCTTACCACGCGGCCCGCTCTTTCGCAGGCCGCGATGGAAAAACCCGCCGCCCAGCCTGCGCCTGCGGAAGCCGCGTCGCAAGGTCCCCTACCCGCCGACTCGATCACCACGGGCTCGGTTGAAGTCTCCGGGCAACGCATCGCCTATACCGCCGTCGCCGGCATCATCACCGTAGGAGCTACGGATGCGGAGGATGCGCAGCTCGGCCCCGACGGAAAGCCGCTGCCGGGCAGCCAACTCGCGCTCTCGGCGCCCAAGAATCCGGCCGATGCGCCTCCCGTGGCGCACATGTTCTACGTGGCCTACTTCAAGGCCGGCGTAAGGGCCGACGACCGGCCCGTCGCGTTCTTTTATAACGGCGGGCCGGGCAGCTCGACCATGTGGCTGCACCTGGGCTCGATGGGACCGAAGTACGTGGAGACCAGCGGCGACACCCACCTGCCCGGAGCGCCCTATAAGCTGGTCGATAATCGCTATAGCCTGCTCGACGCAAGCGACCTGGTATTTATCGACGCGCCCGGCACGGGCTTTGGCCGCCTGGCAGGCAAAGATGCCGGCAAGGCCTTCTGGGGCGTGGACGAGGACGCCGGGGCCTTCGCCCGCTTCATCTCCCGCTTCCTGACCAAATACAACCGCTGGAACTCGCCCAAGTACCTGTTCGGCGAAAGCTACGGAACCACGCGCTCGGCAGTGCTGGCCAATGACCTGGAAAACAGCTACAACATCGACCTGAACGGCGTGATGCTGCTGGGCGAAATCTTCAACTTCACCATCAGCACCGGTGTCGGGGACCGCGGCGACATGCCCTACGTCCTGGCCTTGCCCACCTATGCGGCCACCGCCTGGTATCACAAGCAACTCTCTCCGCAACCGCCCGCGCTTGCGCCTTTCCTCAAGCAGGTCGAGGACTTTTCCTTGGGAGACTACATGCACGCCCTGGCCGAGGGCACGGACCTGAGCGCGGCGGAAAAACAATCGGTAGCCGAAAAGATCCACGACTATACCAGCCTGCCGGTGGCCTACATCCTGAAGGCCGACCTGCGCGTAACCGGCAGCGAGTTTGAGAAGACCTTCGCGGACGCCCAGGACATGACCACCGGGCGCTACGATACGCGATTCCTGGGCCCCACCATCGACCCCCTCAGCCAGGGCTCGGAGTACGATCCGCAGAGCGCGGCCATCTCCTCGGCCTACACGGCTCTAATCAACTCCTACCTGCGCAACACGCTGAAGTACGGCGCCGATCAGGTCTACCTGCCCCAGGCCATCTTTGGCAACGTTCGCTGGGACATGACGCGACAGGGGCATCACAGAATGTTTTCCGCCGCCTCCGGCTTGAACGTCAGCACGGACCTGGCCGACGCCATGAAGACCAATCCCCACTTGAAGGTAATGGTCAACGGCGGCTACTACGACCTGGCCACGCCCTTCTTCGGAGCCATGTACGAGGAGAAGCATCTGCCCATTCCTCAGTCGCTGGCCAAAAACATCGAGTATGACTGGTACGAGTCGGGTCACATGGCCTATGTGCGCGACGAATGCCGCAAGCAGCTCCATGACCGCGCGGCGGCGTTCATCAAGGAGACTCA
Organism: Acidobacteriota bacterium; assembly: GCA_021811745.1. Next base: position 676 of record JAJZNH010000623.1, on the reverse strand, counting down.
ACGCACTGCAAGGTAGGCGTGGGGCAAGGGCGGAGGAGGATTGCCGGGGAGATCGCCCGCCCCTCGATCACCGTTTCCGCAAAGTTACGGAGTGGGTATTTTCAGAGCCGCTCTCCCGACTCGCTGGAACGCGGATCTCCGGACCCGCACTCGGCCGAATCGCATTACCAAATCACGCCGTCACAGCACGAGCGCAGCGTCACTCATTTCGGCAATCAGGCTCGCTGGCCTTGAGAACCCTCCAATCGGGCGAAAAACGATAGCTCCAGGCGCAAGCCTGGCAAAGCCGAGTTGAATCCACGATTCCTAGCTCTCGAAGCGGGTGTAAGACCGAATTCGGAACCTGCCAATCGACTCGAATACAGGATCAATTTCTGCCGCAAAGCGCTGGGACCGCAAGGACTCAGCTTCCTGCGCGAACAACGCCCGCTCCGCTTTGCGGGAAATTACCCCTCGCAAGCGCAAAGGTTGTGAGTGGGGTAGCTCCCTTAGCACAGTAGACTCAAGATATTGTGGTTGATGCACGAAAAGCGTCGGATCATCCTGATTATCCGGGCACTTGTCAGCAGTTTCGCGCGTGGTTTCCCGACGAGCAATCGTGCGTTGCCTATCTGGAGCGGCTGCGTTGGCCGGCGGGTTTTCGCTGTCCAGGATGCGCCGGCGAGAAGGGTTGGCG
>JAJZNH010000002.1 GCA_021811745.1 Acidobacteriota bacterium | reverse complement strand
GTTCTCGTGCACCACGATCGGCGCCGGATAGCCACGCCACAGCCAGCGCAGCGCATCCGGCATGATCGCCCCGCCCTGTTTCATATTGTGGCCCTCGGTGCCCATCACCAGCTTCACGTCGTAGCCGGAGTAATCCAGCGCCTGATACATCACCCGGTTGTTGATGGGCCAGCTACCGGAATAGGAGATGCCGTAGGGCTCGGCGGGAACAATGTGATCGTTGGTTCCATCCTGCATGAAGACGCGAATCGGCTTCGGCTCTGTCTTGCGCACCAGAGCGGGCAGGGAATCTGCTCCCTTCATGGCCACGTAGGTTCCGATAAAGCTCAGCACGCGATGAAACTGGTCAGGCCGGTTCCACGCGGCCATGAATGCCCCCACGGCTCCCGTGCTTACGCCGCTCAGGCCGCGGTCGTCAGGGTTCTTAGAGAGGTTGTACTTCCCGGCCACTGCGGGAATCAACTCGTCAAGCAGAAAGCTCGAAAAGCGGTAGCTTAACGAGTCGTACTCGAAGATGCGCTCGTAGCGGTTCTGGTCCTTGTCGGAGACGGCGGGCAGAATGCCGGGATCGACGAAGATCCCGATCATCGGCGGAATTTCATGTTTAGCAATCAGATTGTCAAAGACGACCGGCACGCGCACGCTGTTGCCCAGCGCCTGACTGCCGTCGAGGAAGATCATGAATGGAGTTGGCTTGCTCGCGTCGTATTGCGCGGGCACATAGACGGCGTAGTGATGCGGCGTGCCGGGGTAGAACCTGCCGGGCTGGAGAATGTACTTTGTGACCGTGCCTTTGGGAACGCCCTGGTGCGGCTGCGAGTCCGGACCGAGCGTGTAAGTCTCGGCGTGGAGCAGCGAAGCGGCAATCACAAGAAGAAAAGCCAAAAACAGCCGTCTCATCGGGAACCTCAACCTTGGAATTGCATGAATCTGGACAAGCCGTGCGCGGAGGCAAAACGACGAATCCATCCTAACTGCTGAGTCCGTGGTTCGGACCAGCTATTTGTGGTTGGTAAGGAACGAATCGCCATTCAGGCAGCGAAAGGTATGATGGGTTGCGTGACTCTGGCGCGAGCCTTCGCCGTCGTACGCCGATTTTGAAACTCCCCCAAAGAGGAGGCTGAGCAAATGTCTGAATCAAGGTGGAACCGCAGGCGGTTCCTTAAAGTGCTGGGAACGGCCGCGGCTGGTGCGGGCGTTTCCTCGAAGGCGGTCGGCAAGCAAGTGACGAGTGTGGCGATTGCCGTCGACCCGGCAGATGCGGTAGCCGCGTCGAGGCCGGCGGCGTGGGCCGTGGAGCAGCTTGCGCAGGCATTGCAGGCGCGTGGTGTTGACGCGGTGCGCGTAGCGAAGCCACAAGACGCCACGGAGGAAAGCCTGTGCCTCATCGCGGCGGGCGCGGAGAGCGAGCTTGCGCGAGACATGCTGCGGGAGGCCGGAACTGCCGTGCCGGCAGCGCCGGAATCCCTGGGCATCGCGAATCTGCGCCACGGCGGCGACCGCAGCGTGCTGGCCTGCGGGCGCGATGCGCGCGGTCTGACCTATGCGCTCACTGAGCTTGCGGACGCTGTGGAGAACGCTCCGGACCCGATCGAGGCGCTTGCGGCGGTCGAGACGACAACTGAGCAGCCTGCCAACCAGGTGCGCAGCATTACCCGCCTCTTCACCAGCAACGTGCAGGACAAGCCCTGGTATAACGATCGCGGCTTCTGGCCCGCATATCTCGACATGGTCGCGGCCCAGCGCTTCAACCGCTTCAACCTGGCCTTTGGCATCGGCTACGACTTCCTGCGCGGAGTTACGGATGCCTACTTCCTCTTCGCCTATCCGTTTCTGCTCAAGGCGCCAGGCTACAACGTGCGCGTGCCGCAGTTGCCGGACGACGAGCGCGACAGCAATCTTGCCATGCTGCAATACATCGGCCGGCAGTGCGCTCAGCGCGGGCTGGAGTTCTATGTGGGCCTGTGGATGCACGGCTACCAATGGATTGACAGTCCCCACGCCAACTACACCATCGAGGGGCTGGGCGCGAGCACTCACGGCCCTTACTGCCGCGACGCCGTGCGCATGCTGCTCCAGCAGGTGCCGGAGATTTCCGGCCTCACCTTCCGCATTCATGGCGAGAGCGGAGTGAGGGAGGGCGACTTCGGCTTCTGGAAGACGGTCTTCGACGGCGTGGCTACCTGCGGCCGGCAGGTTCCCATCGACATGCACGCCAAGGGGATGACACGGCAGATGATCGACGTGGCGCTGGGAAGCGGACAGCCCGTCAATGTTTCGCCCAAATTCTGGGCCGAGCACATGGGCATGACCTATCACCAGGCCGACATCCGCAAGATCGAAAAGCCCCGCGCAGAAAATGCTACCGGCCTCATGGCCCTCAGCTCAGGGACGCGCAGTTTTTTGCGTTATGGCTACGGCGACCTGCTGACCGAGGACCGCAAGTACACGATCGTGCACCGCGTATGGTCGGGTACACAGCGTCTCCTGTTGTGGGGCGATCCGCGTTTTGCCGCGGCTTATTCACGCGCCTTCAGCTTCTGCGGCAGTAACGGAGCGGAGATTCAGGAGCCGCTTTCGTTCAAGGGCCGCCGCGGCTCCGGCCTTCCCGGCAGCCGCTGCGCGTATGCCGATACATCTCTGACGCCGCGCTGGGACTTTCAGAAGTACGAGTACACAGCGCTGATCTGGGGACGCCCGCTCTACAACCCGGAGACTCGGCCGGAGGTCTGGCAGCGCGTGTTGAGGCGGCAGTTCGGCGCCGAGCCGATGCAAGATGCGCTGGGCAACGTGAGCAGAATTCTGCCTGTGATCACAACGGCATACGCTCCCTCGGCGGCTAACAACAGCTACTGGCCCGAGATTTACACCAATCAGTCGCTGCTCGACGCCGAGCACTACAGCCCCTATGGCGATGCGCTGCGGCCGCGCGTCTTCGGCAACGCCAGCCCGCTCGATCCCGAGCTGTTTCTTTCCATGAACGAGTATGCCGAGGAACTGCTTTCCGGCAAGAGCAGTGGCAAATATACGCCGGTCGATGTGGCGCAGTGGATCGAGGGCTTTGCGGCTTCGGGCCGCGCGGCTCTGGCGCAGGCTGAGATGTCTGCGCGTCGGCGCAGCACGCCTGCTTATCGGCGCGCCAAGGTGGACGTAGAGATTGAGGCTGGACTGGGCGAGTTCTTTGGCGCAAAGTTCCGCTCCGGCGTGCTCTTTCATCTCTACGAGATCACCAAAGAGCGCGCGCCGCTGGAGGCGTCCATCGCGCAGTACAGGAAGGCGCGCGCGGCCTGGGCGGCGCTGGCGGATGCGGGCAAGGGCGTTTACATGCCCGACATTACCGTAGGCCCGGAACCGCAGCTTCGCGGCTGCTGGCTTGACCGCCTGCCCGCCATCGACAAGGACATTGCCGCGCTCTCTGCGCTGCTCGATACCAGTACCGCAGTTGCTTCGCCGCCGGTCGCGGCTGCAATTCAGGCTGTATTGAGCGTTCCCCATCGCATTTCGCTCACCGTGCATCATGCGCCACCGGCACGTTTCACGCGCGGTGCTGAACTGCCTCTCACGCTGGCCGCGCCGGCGGAGATTTCGCAGGCAACGCTGCACTATCGCCATGTGAATCAGGCGGAGAGTTACATCACCGTCGAAATGGCGCGGCAGGGCGCGCAGTTTGCCGCAACCATTCCCGCTGCGTACACACAGACCGAGTTTCCGATGGAGTATTACTTCACAGCCGCTGATGGGAAGGGCGGGACCGGTTTGTATCCGGGCCTCGGTCCGGAACTGACCCGGCAGCCGTACTTCGTGGTGCGCAGCGTATAGTCCGATGAACCGAATTTCCGCCATTGACGAAATGCCCGCCGAGCTTGCGGGACTTGCGAACCAGCCGCGTGTTCTGGTACGCCGTGAAGGCGCGCCGCGCAAGGGCGGACGATGCGTCGTTTACTGGATGCAGCGCGCCATGCGCATCGAAGGCAATCCCGCGCTCGACGTGGCGATAGAAGCTGCCAATCTGCTTGGCCTGCCGGTCGTGGTCTATTTTTCTGTAATCAGCAACTACCCCAACGCCAACCTGCGCCATTACCACTTTCTATGGCAGGGACTCAAAGATGTGGCTGAAGACGCGGCCGCGCTGGGCGTGGGCTTTGTTGTGCGCCGCCCGCCGGACAACCGGCTGGAAGCCTTCCTTGAAGAAGTGGATGCCGCGCTTGTGATTGGCGACGAAAATCCTTGCCGCGAGCCGGAACGCTGGCGGCGTGTGCTGGCCGGTCGGCTCAAGCTGCCCTACTGGACCGTCGATGCCGATGTGGTTGTTCCTTCGCGCGTCTTCGGCCGCAGCTTTGCCTTGCTCCATCATTTCCGCCCGCATCTCAGGGCCGAGTTGCCCAAATACCTTGTCGCGCCGAAGAGGATGGTTCCGCTGCACCCGTGGAAACCCCGCAAGCAGCCGACCTCATTTCCGCTCACGCAGGACATCACGCAAGGTCTCAGCAAGCTCGACCGCACCATCAAGCCGGTGGACACCTTCGCCGGCGGCACGCATGCTGCGCTCAGGCGGCTCGGCGAGTTTGTTCGTCGGGATTTGAAAGACTACGAAGAAACGCGCAACCATCCCGAGTTGCAAGGGACCAGCCGCCTCTCGCCGTATCTGCATTTCGGGAACATCGGCCCGCTTACCATCGCGCTGGCCGTGCAGAATGCCATGCGCAAAGGTTGGGCCTCGCCGGGAGCGGCGGAAAAATATCTTGATCAGGCCGTCGGCTGGCGCGAGCTCTCCGTTCTCTTCGTCCGGCACGAGCCAAACTACGACCACTGGGAGTGCGCCGCGCCGTGGGCTCGCGCCACACTGCTGGAGCACGCCGCCGACCCGCGTCCGTACCGCTACAGCCTTGAGCAACTGGAGCGCGGCGAGACCGCCGATGAGCTCTGGAACGCGGCTCAGCGCGAGATGGTGGATACCGGCTGGATGCACAACTACATGCGCATGTACTGGGCCAAGAAGATCCTGGAGTGGGCGCCGGATCCAGCCACGGCCTTCGACTGGGCTGTTCTGCTCAATGACCGCTATGAGCTGGACGGACGCGATCCCAACGGCTACGCGGGCATCGCGTGGGCCGTCGTCGGGCGGCATGACCGCCCGTGGTTCAACCGTCCCGTCTTCGGGCTGGTGCGCCCCATGAGCGGCGCTTCCATCGCCAAGAAGTTCGACGCGGAAGCGTACATCAACCGGCATCGGCGACAGAGCGAATGAGCGCCCATACCAAGCCTTTCCAGTACTAAAAAGTTCTTCTTTTCAACACCAGTAGTACCCATGCTGGTCATTCACTGTCCTATAATGGGCCACAATTCCAATCCAGGAAAAGATAGGTTCCAAGATTCTAATTCCAATGGATTTCGCTCAGTTCTTCTGCGGAAGATTTGAAGGAGAGGAGGGCGGAACCAGACTCCGGGTTGCGTGTGGCCAGCTTTTATTTTGCTTTGGTTTGGGTAATCGAGCCTGTTCGTAGCGCCAAAGAGTTCAGGCTTGCTTTTGGTGACAGAGATTCGATCCGGTGCGGCGCTGCCCGGATTTGCCGGGCGCTGGGAGCGTGGATTGCGGTTTTCCTGACGCTTTGGCCGGCTGTGCCCGTTCCGGCGCAAAGCGGAAGCCTGGGCGCGCAGGCAAAGACGCCCCTGCAAAGAGAAACCGTGCCACCGCGAGTGATTCAGGCGCGGCGGTTTCTTGCGGAGCGCGGCTGGACGCCGGGCAAAGCACGAAAGCTGATCCTCCAGCGCTCCACGATCCGAGCCGTAACGAACCTGCGAAGCCTGCAAATGAGTGCGACGAGCGCGCAGAGCCAGAGCGCGGCAACGTGGCAGCCGCTGGGCCCGGCGGCGGTACTCACGCCAAACTTTGGCCTGGTGACGGGCCGGGTTGCCGCGGCGGCGCTCGATCCCTCGGACGCGACCGGCAATCGCCTTTACCTGGGAACCACTGGGGGTGGTGTGTGGGTGAGCCAGAATGCGGGCGTCTCCGACCCATCCCTGGTGACCTTTACGCCGCTGACCGATGCGGTGGCCGCGATGAGCAATGTGCCGGACGCCTCGATCAGCATCGGCGCGCTGACGGTGCAGCCCGGCGGAACGGGCGTGATTTTAGCCGGTACCGGCGATCCGAACGATGTGCTCGACTCCTATTATGGAACGGGGATTCTGCGTTCAACCGACGGCGGAAACTCGTGGACGCTGATCCAGACCACATCGGATGTGGAGCAGGGCCTTGGCTTTCAGGACTTCAGCTTTATCGGCGAAGGCTTTGCCGGTTTTGCCTGGAGCACGGTCAATCCGCAACTGGTAGTTGCCGCGGTGTCGCAGGCGTATGAAGGTACACTGGTGGACGCGGAGCGCTCCGGCGATAGCTACGAGGGGCTGTATTACTCGACCGACAGCGGCGCCACCTGGCACCTGTCTACCATCTCAGACGGCAATGGATCCGACGTTCAGGGACCAGTGGATACATTCGCACTACCGGACGGCAACGCAGCCACCTCCGTGGTGTGGAACCCGGTGCGGCAGCTCTTCATCGCGGCAGTGCGCTACCATGGCTACTACCAGTCGGCGGACGGTGTCACCTGGACGCGCATGGCCACGCAGCCGGGCTCCGGCCTGAGCACGACGAATTGCACTACCAACGTCGGCAGCACCGGCTCCATCGGCTGCCCCATTTACCGTGGCACGCTGGCCGTCAATCCGCTCACGGGCGACACCTTTGCCTGGACCGTAGATGCATACAACCAGGATCAGGGATTGCGGCAGGATCAGTGCGCGGTGAGCGGTGGCGCATGCACCAATCCGGCCATCACATTCGCGAAGTCGTGGAATACGACAGCACTCGAAGCCAACACAGCCGGTGGCGCCGCTACCATCCTCAACGGCGATTACAACCTGACGCTGGCCGCGGTTCCTTCCGGGCAGGACACGCTGCTGCTGGCGGGTGACAACGATCTGTGGAAGTGCAGCCTGGCCATGGGCTGCGTGTGGCGCAACACCACCAACTCCACCACCTGCATGAGCGCGCAGGTGGGCGAGTACCAGCACGCACTGGCCTGGAATGCCGCCAATCCAATGGAGATTTTCGTCGGCAACGACAGCGGTTTGTGGCGCTCCACCGATGCCATTGGGGAAACCGGACAGGCCTGCTCCTCGACCGATGCCACGCACTTCCAGAACCTGAACGGCAACCTGGGTTCACTGGCGGAGGCGGCGAGCATCTCGCAAACCGGGTCCACTCCGTACACGATGATGGCCGGTCTGGGCGTAAACGGAACCACCGGCGTCAAGAGCACGACCGGTCCAACGACAGACTGGCCGCTTATTCTCGGCGGCGCGGGCGGGCCGGTCGCCATCGACCCCGGCAACCGTTCAAACTGGTACGTGAATAACGCGGCCGGCGTTTCCATCCATCTTTGCTCACAATCGTCGGAGTGCACGCCGGATGCATTCGGCGCCAGCCCGGTGGTCAGCAATGCAGACACGGGCGGTGACGGATACACGATGGGCGTGCCCGCGCCCTTCCTTGTTGACCCGCTCGACACCACGCAGCTCTTGATCGGAACCTGTCGCGTTTGGCGCGGACCGGCCGATGGCTCCGGCTGGACCGGCGGCAACGTCATCAGCCCCATCGGCATGGTGAGCAGCGGGACTACCGCGACTTCGTGCCAGGGCAATCCGCTGATCCGCTCCATGGCTGCGATGGCGCTGCCCGGCGGCAGCGAGGTGGTCTACGTGGGCATGTACGGCTCCGCTAACGGGGGTGCGAACCTGCCCGGTCATGTTTTGAGCGCGATCCTCAATCCAGCCTCCAGCACGGCGCCAGTTTGGCAGGATTTGACGCTGAACCCGGTCAGCAATGACTCCAAGGCGATGAACGCCTACGGCCTGGACATCTCCAGCATCTACATCGATCCTCACGACACGACCGGCAGTACGGTCTATGTGACCGTGGCGGGCATGGCCAGCCCGCTGGAAGCCGTGCGGGTTGTCTACCGCTCCACCGATGGCGGCGCACACTGGGAGCAAATGGTCAGCAACCTTCCCTCCGCCCCCGCCAACAGCATCGTCATCGACCCGCAGGATGCCAATACGGCCTATCTCGCGACGGATGTGGGCGTCTATTCCACCACGCAGATCGGCACCTGCGCGAATGCGTCGTCGGCATGCTGGGCGGCCTTTGGAGCCGGCCTGCCCGCCACGCCCGTGGTTGCGGTAAGCGCGTCGCCGGCCACGGTCTCTTCGCCGGTGCTGGTAGCTGCAACCTACGGTCGCGGCGTGTGGCAGGCGCCGCTTGCGACCACCAGCACAACCCTGACGACCGCTTCGGCGAGCCCATCGTCGGTAACCTTCCCTACCCAGGCAATTGGAAGCACCAGCAGTGCGCAGACTGTGACACTGACCAACATGGGCACGGTTGTTCTTACGCCTGCCGCGTTCTCAGTGACGGGCGACTTTACCGAGACAGACAACTGCCAGGGCGCGTCCGTGGCCCCGGGCGCAAGCTGTGCCGTGCAGGTGGTCTTTGCGCCCACTGCAACGGGTACGCGGACGGGCCAGATGACCGTCAGCGCGAATGTTGCTGGAGGCCAACTGAGTGTGGGCCTGAGCGGAACCGGCGCCACCGCGGGAGTGGTTACGTTGAGCCCGACCATTGTGAACTTTGGCGACGTTCAGGTGGGAACCAACTCGTCACCCATGCAGGTCGAAGTCGGCAACAGCGGTGCTTCATCGGTTTCTGTCACCGGCATCGCAGTCACTGGCCCGTTCACCATCTCCAGCAACGCATGCGGCAGCAGCAGCCTGGCAGGGCAGACTGATTGCCAGGTGATGGTCGAATTTGCTCCCACGCAAACCGGGCCGGCATCGGGTACCTTGACATTGACGGACGCGGCCGGGACACAAACCACGCAGTTGAGCGGATCCGGCGAAGCTCCGCCTGCCGATACGCTCAGCCCCGCCTCTCTTGCCTTTCCGGCGACGGTGGTGGGGCAGCTTTCGAGCGCGCAGGCCGTGACCCTGTCCAACACCGGAGGTGTGCCGCTGACGTCCATCTCCGTTACGGTCAGCGGCGGTTTTCAGGCGTCGAACAACTGCGGCACGCAACTGGCGGCACAGTCGAGTTGCGCCATCAGCGTAGTATTTGCGCCCGGCCAAATTGGCAGCCAGACCGGTATGCTGACTGTCTCCGACGCGCTGCACACGCAGACCGTTTCTCTGTCGGGCACAGGTCTGAAGCCGCCCGCGCTCAGCATCAGCGCCTCCAGCCTGAGCTTTACCTCGCAACTGGGCGTGACCAGTTCGCCGCAAACGCTCACTGTGAGCAATACCGGCGGCGCGCCCATGTCCAACGTGGGCTTCCAGATCACCGGCGCGGTGGCAGGCAGTTTTTCAACTGGTACAACAACCTGCGGAGCCACGTTGAACAACGGCAGCAGTTGTACCGTGCAGGTAATTTTTACGCCGGCTGCGGTGGGTGGAAGCTCCGCTACGCTTACGGTTTCGTCATCCACTCTCGGCGTGAGCGCCGTCAGTGTGCTGCTGAACGGTACGGCGACGGCAGCTTCGGGGCTCAGCATCAGCCCGCTGCGGCTGACTTTTCCAGTGGTCAGCCCCGGCCAGTCGAGCGCCCCGCAGACGGTGACCATCGCCAACCCGTCCTCCGTGACTGCCACCTCGTTGGGTCTCACCACCACACCGCAGTTCAGCCTGACGCAAAACACCTGCGGCAGCACCTTGGCGGCCGGCGCAAGCTGCTCGACCGGGGTGGTGTTTCAGCCCACGGCCGGCGGCGCGGTTGCGGGCACATTGACGGTCAGTTCCGCCACATTCGCTGAGCCCGTCACGG
>JAJZNH010000599.1 GCA_021811745.1 Acidobacteriota bacterium | reverse complement strand
TCAATAACACCGGCCCTAACCAGGTCTTCGAATTTGCCGGTGAGGGCGTTGTAGCCGAAGTTCTGGTCCTTGGATTCGATCACCTTGGCCACAATCACCGCGCCTTCTTCGCCGGCGTTGGCGACGATCTGGCGCAAGGGCTCTTCGAGAGAACGGCGAACGTTCTGAGCGCCGATCTTCTCATCGCCTGCGAGCGTCTTGATGAGGGCGTCGACTGCCGGTATGGCGCGCACAAGGGCCACGCCTCCTCCGGGGACGATCCCTTCCTCAACCGCCGCGCGAGTGGCGTGCAGGGCGTCTTCGACACGAGCCTTCTTCTCCTTGAGCTCAGTCTCGGTGGCTGCGCCAACCTTGATGATGGCAACGCCTCCCACTAGTTTTGCTAGACGCTCTTGGAGTTTCTCCTTGTCGTATTCTGAGGTGCTCTTCTCGATCTGAGTGCGGATTTCCTTCACTCGGCTAGCAATGTCACTGCCTGAGCCAGCGCCATCAATGATGGTAGTGTTGTCCTTGTCGATGGTGATGCGTTTGGCACGGCCTAGATCCTCGAGCTTGACGCCTTCCAGCTTGATGCCCAGATCCTCCGTGATGGCCTTGCCGGCGGTCAGGATCGCAATGTCGCTCAAGAGGGCCTTGCGGCGATCGCCAAAACCAGGCGCCTTGACCGCTGCAACATTGAGAGTGCCGCGCAACTTGTTTACCACCAGTGTTGCGAGCGCTTCGCCTTCAATGTCCTCGGCGATAATGAGAAGCGGCTTGCCGTTACGGGCAACCAGTTCCAACAAGGGTAGAAGGTCCTTCATGCTGCTAATCTTCTTTTCGTGGATGAGGATGTAAGGATCTTCAAGCGCAACTTCCATGCGCTCTGCGTCGGTGATGAAATACGGGCTGATGTACCCTCGGTCGAACTGCATGCCCTCGACCAGTTCCGGGTAGGTGTGACCGGTTTTTGACTCTTCGACGGTGATCACACCGTCCTTTCCGACCTTCTGCATCGCGCCGGCAATGATGTCGCCGATCTCTTGGTCACCATTGGCCGAGATCGCGCCTACTTTGGCCACGGAACCCTCGTCCACGGGCTTGGACAGCTTACCGAGAGCCCCACCCTCAGTCCAGTTGCCGTCCTTGTCGCGGGTGCCGATGATCACAACCACAGCCTTATCAATGCCGCGCTTGAGAGCCATGGGGTTGGCGCCGGCTGCCACGGTTTTCACGCCTTCGCGGAAGATGGCCTGGGCCAAAACGGTCGCGGTGGTGGTGCCGTCACCGGCTACATCGGAGGTCTTGGTCGCGACTTCCCTCACCAATTGAGCTCCCACATTCTCCCTCGCGTCTCTCAGTTCGATTTCCTTCGCTACGGTTACGCCATCCTTGGTGATGGTGGGAGAACCGAACTTCTTCTCGATGACCACGTTGCGGCCCTTGGGTCCAAGGGTCGCCTTCACGGCGTCCGCGAGAATGTTGACTCCGCGTAGGATTGCCTGACGGGAATCTTCACCACACAGAATTTGCTTAGCCATACTTCTAACTCTCCTAGCCTAATTTCAGGTTTAAGGTTCAAACGTCAGCGATCAGGACAACTACTTTTTGACGATTCCGAGGACTTCTTCCTCGCGCATGATCAGGAACTCTTCGCCATCGATCTTGATCTCCGTGCCCGAGTACTTTCCGAAGAGGATCTTGTCGCCCGCTTTAACATCCAGGGGGAAGACCTTGCCTTCGTCGTTGGACTTGCCCTTGCCAACGGAGATGACTTCGCCCTCCTGGGGCTTTTCCTTGGCACTATCAGGAATGATGATTCCACCGCGGACGGATTCGCCCTCTTCGAGACGGCGGACGAGGATGCGGTCATGCAGCGGGACGAATGTGGTTGTCACTGACGTGGGAGCCATTGCTTTGCTTCTCCTTTACCTGCTGCCTCCTGGAACACCAAGGCATTGGATACAAGGCCGAGCTTACAGACCCAGTGGCTCTTCGCGCTGATCAATAGTGCTCATACAGCAGATTGGCGAGGAGCAGAGGTCCGCATCTGCAGCAGACGGCTCTCTGCGCGGATTGTTGCCCTGCCGCGGCAAAGCGATGCTAACCGCCAGTAACCAAGAGTCGTCGGAAGTGACCGCAGCAGTCCTTCTCCATCCAAGACGCCAAGCAATGTCCGCCAGGCGTCGAGCCAAACACCTTGCTCTCCCCACTGCTTCAAGCGCCGCCAGCAAGTCGCCGGTGAAGGATACTTGCCAGGCAGAAACCGCCAGGTGGCCCCGGTCCACAACACCCAGAGAATGTCCTCCAGGCACCCCCGGTTCGATGCCCAGGGACGGCCGCGATTATCCCGGCGACGCTTAGGCTCTGGCAACAGCGGCTCAATCAGCGACCACTGCGCATCCGTCAACAGTTCAAATCGACGCTTGCTCACCCTTCAAGTGAGCCAAACTGAGCCTCGCCTCAAAAAGTGACTCTCTTGAGGCTGAACCCATTTATGAAACAGACTCTAGGCCTTTGACCGTATGATTTCAGTTCTGTTGTACCTGAATTTCTGGCGTGCCTTCTTGCGCGTGAATTGCCAGTTGATCGTCACACCGTCGCGATTCATTCTCCAATCCCAGGCTTGGGCTTGTGACTGCAGATCTCGGAGCAAAGGAATGCGGCGCTTGCTCAGACATTCACGGCTGAACAAACTGATCTCGATCTCGGCCTGGTTCAACCACCTGCCGTGCTTGGGCGTGTAGTGCACCGTAAACCGCTCCCATAACAAGCTGCCGATTGTCTCCCCGTACCGATCGACCAAAGCCTTCCGGCGGCGCGTACTCAGATTGTCCATGACCAGATGGATGTATCGGCGTCAGGATAAGCAGCAACGATCTCCAGCAGGTAGTCGGCGAACTGCGGTGCCGAGCGGTTGGGAGTCACCTTGGTAAAGTGCCGTCCCGCCTTGGGCTCCACGCCACAGAAGGCGTCGGCCGTGCCGCCACGCCGGTACTCGCAGTCACGCCGAAACTCCCTGCTTGGTCGCATGGGGCACGGCGGGCGAACGTCGGCATGCAGCACCACCGGCTTTTCGTCCATGCAAACCACCGGCTCCTTCTCCTGAAACGGTTTCTCGTATAGCGCCAGCACCTCTTCCATGCGCGCGATGTATTCCTCATTCAACTCCGCGATGCACCAGCTTTTTTTCCCGCCACGGCTTCAAATCGTGGCTCTGGAGAAGAATACGGATCGTCTCCCGGCCTACGCGCGGCGCCAGCTTGCGCTTCACCGCTTCCTCGGCGATCAGCCGCACGCTCCATCGCGCCCGGCCCTCCGGCGGCGGACCACATACCATGGCCACAATCCGTTGGCCCTGAACTTCGTTCAGCGCCCGCGCCTTGCCGGGGCGCGGCTTTTCATACAGGGCCGTTCCCAGCCCTTCTTCCTCATAGCGCCGGGCACTGGCGCGCACCGTCGTCACCCCCGCCCCCACGTTCGCCGCTACCTGTGCCGCCGTCTGCCCCTTGTCCAGTTGCCGGAGAATCGAAGCCCGCCGCAATACTCGCGCCGATTCCCGTCCCTTGGTCAGCATCTGGGCAATCTCCCGACGCTCCCGCTTCCGAAGCTCCACGTGCACACGATGATAGGTCGCCATCCCTCCAATCTGCGGCTCTTCTGCTCTCCCGCCAAGTGCCTCGGAAGGTTCATCTTTACGCGGCCATAGACATAGTATTGTTGGCGAGTTGATGATGTTTGTCGTAACTTCTCCTTCGCTATGCCGCAATGCGCGTCGGGCATAAGCCCCACATCCCGTGCTGCGTGGGCGATGCGTATTGAACCAACAGCTCACGGCTATCGCACTTAAGAAAGTGCATCAACCAAGAGGTGCAGTCTCGCACGGTGACCTCCCTGAGGTTCAACTTGCTGGCGATTTCGTGATCGCTCAGGCCCCGGCCAACCAACCCGTAGATGGGGCCAAGGACTCCCAGTTTTTCCCAATGGCAACGCATGGTGTGCCTTCTTTCATTCCGTTGTAAACGCGACCGTATGTTTCCGCCTAGCGCGAAACTCCGCGCGAGCGCTGTTTTACCTGCATGCTATCGAGTCCGACTAAGGGTTTCTGAGCAATAAGGCTCACATGTCCCTAACGGCCGCTGCTTAGTGTCGGTTTAACTGTTGTGCTGCTTCACGCTGTGACATTTTGATTCACGAAGGGACTGCGAGGATTGAAGCCCAGCTTGATCCATCGGTCCGCTTCTTTTCGTTCCTCCTGGGTAGGAGGATGAACTTGAATTAGCCCCACCTGCTCGGGGAGCTTTGGAAATGTCTCCTCTTGTCTTATGACATGCTCCAGATTATGAGCGAACTCTTCCGAGTGGTAGCCATTCTCAAAGCGTAAGCCAGTAGCGTGAGACCAAAGTGGCCGTATCCAAAACTCACAGACGAGTTTCCATGAGCCTCTGCTAGTGGATGCCCAGACTTTGAAAAAATCAGTCGAACCGTTCTCCCCGGTTTGATATTCAATGTGAATCAATCCTGAGGCCTGATCGGGCATCAGGTCATCCCAATTTTGAATTACCGTATATTCCAAAGCACGATCGAGCGGTATGGTTTGAATCACTTGCGAATCGATGGTGGACGTCATACTTCCTCCTTTGCGAAGTATCTACTGGGGAGTCGCCGGCGGTTTCGCGGCAATGGAGCGTGCTTCCTCCCTCGTGAGTCGGGACAAATCGCAGTATCCGTAACCCGTTTGGCAGGCTTTCAAGTTTCGGCGGTGTTCCGTGTTCTTCAGGGCGATAACCTCCGATGCGGTCAATAGCGAGTAATCGCAGGAAGCCTTGCCATCCACGCATGCGGAGCTGTTGCGTTGGCGGTCGGCAATCATCACGGCGCGCGCTTCCGCGGGGCTCAGTCTGGATTGGTCGCAGGGCTCCCATCCCTCTGAGCAGTTAGAGAGATTGCGTGCGCGATCTGCAGAATCTACTTCTCTTGCTTCAACTGGGGTTAAGTTAGAGTAATCGCAGGATCCTATGCCATCTGTGCAATTCGAGAGATTGCGCTCGTGAACAGCAATAGATATTTCGCTTTTTTCCTGCGCGCTCAGCTTGGAGGTGTCACATGGTTGCATGCCATTTATACAGCGGGAAATATTCTGCTGACGCTCGGCAATTGCAGCTTCACGCGATTCTCGGACAGTCAGTGCGAAATAGTCGCACGCCCCGATTCCGTCCATGCAATTGGATACATTTGACTGGTGGGCGGCGACAGCCAGCGCGGTAGTTTCGAGCGCAGCTAACTGGGAGCGATCGCAAGCTCCTTCACCTGCTTTGCAGTCCGCCAGGTTGCGCTGGTGTACGCCGATGGCGTTCTCATGGGATTCTGCATTGGTCAGATTAGAGTGGTTGCAGACTCCTGAGTGGTTCTTGCACGCCGCCAGGTTGTCTTTATGATTCGCCACTTGCGCAAAAAGCGTTCCTTGCCAGGAACCGAAGAAGGCTACCAAGAAGCAGAGGGTAGTTCGCGTGATGGCTTTCATTAGATCCCCCTCCCCAGGGGCGCAACATCAAGCTGAAATTCAGCTTGCATGTTTTGGAAACAAGTCCGTCAAAGCTACAACAATTGATATCGGAGGCCGAATGATTGTTAGTTCATTCCCGCTCGTGCCACGAAATGCTACGCAATCACCCTCAGCAAATGGCTCTGAAACGTCGACACCCATCTACAGAACGCCCGTTGGCCTAGGAGAGTAATGCGGCATTTGCCCCCTCGACGCTGAGAGACATGGCGATTTGTCGAACTACCGCAGTAAAGCCATCGCACTTCACTCAGACTGACTTCACTCGGGAACCTGAAAAGCAGACCGAGAGGAAGTACTCACCTCTGATGATGATTCTCAACTTTGCGCGGGAAGATAGCTGATCCGAATTGCTCACTCTCTCACGACTGTGTATGCCGCCGTCGGGCAGGGCATTAAGAGGGATCGAGTAAATGTTTCTGGGGCGCACCCCCGGCCCCAAGGCACAAACCGTGCATCGCTACCTCCGGAACCGGAACCCCGTCCTCAACCTCGCTGTGCCCTCCAGCCTGGCCCTGCTCCCCACGCCGGCCGAGCCTCCTGAGCGCCATCCCTTCAAGAACGCGGCACCAAGGCAGGTTTGATAAGAAGCATCCGGTGGATGTTGGTGTCGAATGAGGTGAATGCACATAGACATCACGGCCATGATGAAGTGAGGAACAGTGTAGACTGACCTCCCGAGAGGCGTAAGACGATGGATCCAATGACGTTTCGACTCTCGTTACAGCTGCTGGTGATGGCTGCCCTCGCATGATGCCTACCGGAATTTCAGTAAATGGGCTTTTGGGTCCCGATAGCCGTCCTGCCGGGTCCGCTCCGGCTCTGGCCTTGGACCCAAGACGAAAAGATGGCGATCTGCCCGCAGCGTGGTGGGCCATGGATGTTCTGTCCCGAAGCTCCTTACGAACGCGGTGGAGATCTGAACCATGTTGTGTTTCCTTGTGGCCAGACCATCGGCGCGGACGGAGATACGATTCATCTCTATTACGGAGCAGCCGATTCGACCGTTGCTCTAGCTGCAACCGGAAGCATCCGTTGCCTCCTCACATGGCTGGATGCGAATTTCTGCCCAGGAAACGGATCTGGGCTGTGATCGGTGACGTCCTTCGATTGAAGGGAGATGCCGAATGATCGATGGAAGAATGACGTGGCCGAATTGGTTGCCACGCGTGCTGTGGATTCGGCGAATGTGCCCTCGCTGCAGCTCGACTCAGTTCAAACCCGCCGAGTTACATCCTGCCGAAGGTCTCTCCGGCATGTTTGCTCTCCGCCCAGTGCGTTGTATGTTTTGCTAGCGGCGATACTACTGGTTTTCCCTGCGAACCACAGAATGACTCTCCCGTGACATGAGTCCGGTTCTGCATCGAATGATCTTCTGGTGAATCCTATCGCAAAGCACACTCTGGGAGGCTAAGCCCGACTGGCATAAAAACGCCTGTCAAGAAGGTGGTTGGATCGATAGCTCAGGTTGGCAACCAGGACGACCGATAAGGTTCTGGGACTGCGCGTTGTCCTGGCTAGCCGCAGCATCCGCCGAAGAATCTGCGCATAGGAGTAAAACCGACTGTTGAACTGGTTTACCTCATCCATCAGTTCCGCCCAGGTAAGGTGCATGTAGCTGGCCACCGGATAAGTCAGAGTGTAGTACTTCCAATCGTGTGGGTAATCGTTCGACCGTATCCTGCCTTCGCGCTCCATTTGAGCGTAGAGCTTGGTTCCGGGAAGCGGAGTTAGAATCAGAACATTGGCGGCGTCGATGCCGTATTCCTTGGCCGCGCGAGCGATTGTCTCGCCAATCCCTCGCTGGTCTGTGTCGATCCCTATGATGAAAGAGCCCACAACGCATATGCCGTGCCGTTGAATCCGGCGCACGGACTCCCGGAAATCTCTCCCCTTCTGGAGGTTGAACTTTTTCCCTAAAGCCGTCAAACCCTCCACGGTGGGGGATTCAAACCCGATGAACACGCCTTGGCATCCCGATCGCGCGGCCAGCTCCAGCAGTTCGTCATCGTCGGCGAAGTTCATGGTCGCCTGGCAGATCCAAGGCCGGGTCAGCCCCTCTTGAATCATCGCCCGGAAGAGATCCTTGGAGTATGCGAGATGGTCCTCGCGAGTACCGACGAGGTTGTCGTCTACAAACAGGATGACTTTTTCCCGGATCAGTCGTAGCTCTCGAATGACATCATCGATGGGCCGGTGGCGGTAGGTGCCCCCGTTGAACGCAGTAACGCTGCAGAAGGTGCAATTCAACGGGCAACCACGCGTGGTTTGTACCGAGCCGAGGTAGTACCGTCCATGAAGCAGGTCGTGGCGCGCAGGCGGGATTGTATCCATGGCGCTGATGCCACCGTCATACACCCTGCGCAGGGTACGGTTGTGCGCATCCGCCAAAACCTGTCCCCATACCGATTCCGCCTCTCCCGTGACCACCGCATCCACATGCTCCAGCGCCTCATCGCAACAGAATGTGGCATGAATGCCTCCCATCACGACGGGCACTCCCCTCGCGCGGTACAGTGCTGCGACTTCGTAGGCCCGCGGCGCTTGGGAAGTGAAGGCTGTCACACCGACGAGATCAGGTTTGGGCAGACGTCCGTAATCGGGATGGCCCAGGTTCTCGTCGATCAGAGTCACGTCCCAGTCCGGCGGCGTCAATTCTGCCACCACAAGGAGTCCCAGCGGTTTCCAGACTCGGTACTTGTTCAGACGGTTCCAATGAACTTTGTTCAGGCTGACGACGGGATTGTCGGGATTAACAAGATAGAGTCGCATCTCTTTCCTCCCGCCTCCTGCTCTTTCGCCCGCTTCAATTTGGTGTCTCGTTCTGTCGAGAATCCTTCTGCCACAGCAGGCCGACTCTTCAATGAGAGTTGAGGGTGTGTCCCAGAATCTCCATCTCGACTTTCCTTGAGCCCCGACACGATACTTGAGTTTTCGTTCTTAATGCTCAACTAACTAATGAAATCCTCTTGGGCACCGTATGACTGTTCATTATTGCTCACTTTAGCCTCGGTGATCGGGTTAAACCCGGCCATACGTGATCGGGTCAAAACCGGCCATAGGGATTGGCCGAAGACGTGATTGTTTCACCTTGCGACGGTGGGACGTGCAAGACGCCGAGTGACGCGTTGATGTTCAGGCGCGGTGGTTGCGTGTTAGGGCAGTATTCGCTCCGCCGGGATTGCGCCTTGCGGAGTGATCCAGGGCCGAGGACACGGGGCTGGGTCCGCAGGAATCGGCGATCGAGACCCACTGCTGTTTGGCTTTCGGGCCGGACGACGGAGGGTTTTGTGTTTTTGCCAGTATTCCTATGGTGAGGCTCCGTCGTGGGAGGCCACTGGATCCGGGATTGCGACGCCGCCGGGTATTCTTTGCCCGGCCTCCTCATGGTTTTTGTCTTTGCCATTGGCTTTCCTCGCGACAAGTGGTTTTCGTGCGCCAACTGCGCGGCCCGCACTGGAGCTCATGTCCGTGGTGCAGCAGCCGACCGAGCATGGCGGTGACGCCGGCGCGGTCGCCGAGCAGTTTACCCCAGTCTTCTATGGGCCGATTCGATGTCAGGAGCGTGCTGGCGCGTTCGTAGCGGCGCACGATGATCTCCAGCAGTTCCTCGGCGGCGGTCAGCGGCAGCTTGCGCATTCCCAGATCGTCGATGATCAGCAGGGGCACCGTAGAGAGCAGTTCCATGTATTCCTTGCGATTGCCATCCAGCGCAGCGTCGGCGCGTGCTCCGCTCGAAGATGAAGTGGATCTGAAAGCTCCCCTAACGCCGCACGCGCGTAAAAATTGCGCAAGCATGAAACCGGATTCGGTATTTTTGCGCACGGGGTGCACCCTTTCGAATCAGCTCGCACCCCTTCGCCAATCGGTTGACGACAATTGGACCCGCGTGGAGGATCTTCCAGGGCATGTTTTCAACACCTCGATTCGCCAAGCAGGGTGGCGTCTCATGCGGACTGAGAATTTCTGCACCCGTAGAGGCTTGGGAATTTCGCGGCAAAGCGCCACCGGCCGTGCATTGACCCGCGCGCTTAATGGGGTCGCGCGGGGCTTCAACGCTGCTGAACTCTATTCGGTGCAAGTGATCGGGGACTTTGGCCCCTATGTCGCAACCGTCACGCTGCAACCGCGACAGATCCAGCGATAAATCGCTCCAGATTACTCAGAGTTGCCCGTTGGATACCTCGGAATCAAACTCGCTCTCGGCAGCTAGTGTAGTCCGTCACAAATATGGTCGTTTATGGTGAGTCGGTCATCTCATATACAGTTGAGGTGACCGAAATGCGCGTTGCGCCCGCGATTGATCTGAGGCCCGAGCAGAAAACTGAGCTGCA
>JAJZNH010000559.1 GCA_021811745.1 Acidobacteriota bacterium | reverse complement strand
TCTTTGAGAACGACCGCGTGGCGCGATCCAAACAGTGGATCACGGGGCTGTCAGTCTTTGCGCTGGCCTACGTGATAGCGATGAGTGTTTATGGCTATCTTGCGAAATAATTCCCGGCAATTCGGCGTGTTTGCCTCCATGGGGACGTTGAGTCTTCTCATATTTGCTGCGGCCTTCAGCTTCGGGCAAACCAAGAACTCGTGCGTGGATTGTCATTCTGCATTGCCTGCTCCGGAGGGGGTGACGCAGCAGATGTTCAGCCAGGACATCCATGCGCAAAAGGGCCTGGCCTGCGTCAGTTGTCACGGCGGCGACGCCAGCAGCGATGATCCCACCCAGGCGATGAACGTAAAGGCGGGCTGGAAGGGCAAGATCGATCGCAAGCAGGTTCCGCAGTTGTGCGGAAGCTGCCATTCCAATCCCGCATACATGCGCCAGTATGACCCCAGCTTGCACACCGACCAGTTAAGCCAGTACCACACCAGCATTCACGGCAAGCGTCTGGCCGCCGGAGATGCCAAGGTCGCGGTATGCACGGATTGTCATGGCGTCCATAATTTGAGAGCGCCCAGCGATCCACGTTCGAAGGTCAATCCCGCGAACGTGGCTACAACCTGCGCTCACTGCCACGCCGATGCCGCATATATGAAGGGATACGGCATCCCGACGAACCAACTCGCGCAGTACAACAGCAGCGTCCACCATGAGGATCTTGTCGCGCGGGGCGATCTGAGCGCGCCGACGTGCACCACCTGTCATGGCAATCACGGAGCCGTGCCACCGGGAGTGGACAAGGTGCAGAACGTATGCGCCACCTGCCACGTCTTTCAGGCGCAGATGTACGACAAGAGCTCGCACAAAGCTGCGTTTGAATCGGCTTCGCTGCCCGGATGCGTGGTCTGCCATAGTAACCATGCCATCACGCATCCTACTGATGCCAAGCTGGGCACCGGTCCGGAGGGCGTTTGCATGCAGTGTCATAGTCGCGGCGATAACTGCGATCAGGCCAGGGCGGAAATGCTCAACGAACTCACTCAGCTAAACCAGGCCATCAAAAACGCGGACCAGGCTCTTGCCGAGGCGGATGCAGCGGGTATGGAGGTGAGCGAGGCGCGGATGGCGCAGAGCCAGGCGCGGGATTCGCTGACCAAGGCCCGGGTCGCGATCCATAGCTTCAATAAGGTGCTTGTGGACCAGGATGTGCAGGCAGGCTTAAAAGTCGCCAACAAAGATCTGCAGGTTGGCCGTCAGGCCATGGTGGAACGCAACCGGCGGCGTGCTGGTCTGGGTGTTTCACTGCTCGCGATCGGAATGGTATTGGCTGGGCTCTGGCTTTATATCAGGAAGATCGAAAGCTGATGTTGGCTTCTAAGGCCCTGGATATAAGGTTCCACTATGATTCTGGGGCCTCGATCTCAAGATACAAGATCATGCGGTCGGAGGCTGAGACGCCTTGTGATCGCCAGAGTTTCCGGACTGAGCCACACTGAACATCGCGGAGCACAGATTGAAATAGATCACGCAAGCCGCTCTCATTCAAACCGACAACAACGTAACTGCAAAGACGCATCCATGCGTCGCCGGCTCAAAGGACAGATCGCCGCCAAAGCTTTTCATCAACGCGCGTGATACGTAGAGCCCGAGACCGCTTGCTTCGGCATCGCCCTGAAAAGCTCGAAAGAGCACTTGCGGATTTGAGATGCCAGGACCGGTGTCTTCAAAACGAATGGTTGTGGACTGTTCGCCGTGCACAGTACTGATTCGGATCCGTCTTTCCGAGACCGATTCCAGCGCGCGGCGGCTGTTCTTGACCAGGTTCAGGAAGACCTGGATCAGCCCATAGTGATCGGCGCGCACCATGCGGGATTCATCGGTTGCTTCCCATTGCAATTCGATATCGCAATCCCGGCAAACAGACTCAATCAGTACTCTTAACTCGTCGAGGACGGGCGCTAACTCGATGGACTGTCTTTCCTGCTCAGCGGCTCCCGCTGTGAGTTCCATCGCCGAGAGCTTTTCCAGCCCCTGCATGAGCGTGTTGAGCGCTTCAAAATCCTCATTGCCCTTCAATGCCTCAACGCGGCTCAGATTCTGGTGGAGAATAAGCGCAGCTCCGGCCAGATTTCTGATTTCATGCGAGACGGCTCCCATCAGGATGCGCGCGTTCTTCAGGAGGTAGTCGAGGCTCAAATCTTCGCGGCTGATGAATTCTTCAGAGAGATCAACGATGATTGCCGCCAGGCGATTTCCGCCGGACGCAGCACGGTATGTGGAGAACCATATTCCTGCGAGGAATGGCCTGCCGTCTGCCCGTTGTGCGCGGCATTGAGTAGCCGTCCGGTACAGACGGGAGCGGCTGGATTGCAGCGCCGTGGAAAGTGCCGGAACGAAGCTGCCTATCGCCCGGTTTCGCAGTTGGTTGTCCTCTGCGTTGAAGAGTTCATGGGCGGCGTGATTGGCGAGGAGGACCTCACCTGATGATCCAACAGTAAGAATCGCAGCGGGGCTCGTATCTACAAGCATTTGAAGCTGTTCTTCTGCTTCACGGCGCTGGCGCGTATGGCTTTCCAACTCATCCACGTGGGTAAGTACGATGCGCCGGTTCCTAAGTAGCTCAAAAAGGAACAAGCCTGTCCCGGCGAACCCCAACCAGGAGAAGACAAGGCGCGGCATTGCGCTGCTGAAGGGAAGATTGCTGTAAAGCTCCTGCAGCACTGAGCAGATAACCGCCGCCATCAGGATCTGCCATCTCTTGAAGATGCCGCTGACCAGCATCACCGGGAAGAGATAAAGAAATCCGATAGAGATGAAGGGCCTTGTGTACCAGTCCGTCGCCGCGATTGCGCACGTCAACAGCACCGCCGCAATGAGCAGAATGGTGCGGTTGGCGCGAGAGTAGAGTGTGAGGACGTCCATATCCCAGGCCTCGATAGAAGTACTCGCGTCTATTTATTATTGCGCGGTCCCTGCGGCAGTTTACAGAAAGGCCAGAAGATAGGCCGCAAGTGACCGAAAGATTGGCCTCAGAGATGCGTACAGACAAGCGCCTCTATGCTGTTCACCTCGTCATGCCTCCCGGTTTATGATGCGGAAGTAGCGGCGCAGGTTGACGCTTGCCAGGACCGCGGTTCTTCGGCCGGCGGGCTGAGGCAGCGCTTAGAGGATTCATAGAAAGCGGGCAGCAGAGTCGTGAATCAGGATATGCAAATTGTTCCAAGGCGAGGCAGCGAAACCCGATGAGCGGAGAGACTCGTCTTTTAATCGTCGATGACCACAGCCTCTTCCGCGAGGGCTTAGTCCGACTTCTCGCTGCGGAACCGGGGTTTCAGATTGTCAGGAGCTGTGCTCATGTAAAGGAAGCGCTGGAGGCGCTGGACAAGGAACAGGTTGACCTGGTGCTGCTTGATTTTGACCTGGGCGCGGAACAGAGTACACAACTTCTATCGACGCTTAAAAACGAGATTCGCCGCCCCCGTGTGCTGATGGTGACGGCCGGCATGAGCAGCGCCGCGATGCTTCAAGTGATCGAAGCCGGAGCCTCTGGCATTTTCCTGAAGCGGAGTCCTCCGGGCCAATTGGCCGAAGCGATCCGCATAGTCATGGAAGGGGAGATGTGGCTCGATCCCCGAGCAGTTCGTCCGGTGATTGACGCCATGCAGAGCGTGAAGCGCAGACATAATGCGCCTTCGCTTAGTGAACGCGAAAGGGCGGTGCTCAAGGGGGTTCTCGAAGGCGAGAGCAACAAGACAATCGGCGCCGCACTGCATCTTTCAGAGAGCTCTGTTAAAGCGGCGTTGCAGCAGCTCTTCGGTAAAACGGGTGTCAGAACCCGCAGCCAGTTGGTCCGGCTCGCCATTGAACATCATTCTCACGACTGGCTCGCCGAAGATGCGGAGTGAATTGCTGTATCCTCCCGGATGCGCGTCGCTGCAGTGCCATACATACGGGATCGATTGCATCCCGGGCGGGTCAGGTTTGTCCAGCGGCCAGGGCTTGTTCGCACTGCCGGGACGTTCGCTCTGGTAGTGTTAGTAGGCACTAGCTTTCAAACATTTCAGGCGCCGGAAGGATATCCTTTTCTCGCGCGATCCAGACGTAGAGCGTGGGAAGCAGGAAAATGCTCATCGCCAGATCGGTGACCAGGCCGCCGACAATGACGATGGCGAAGGGACGTTGGGAATCGGAGCCGATCCCATGGGACATGGCGGCCGGCAGCAGTCCCAGAGTGGCTACAAGCATGGTCATCATGATGGGACGCAGCCGCATAACCGCTCCTTCGACGGCGGCATCTTCAATGGACCGTCCGCGGGAGCGGAGCTGATTGATGTACTCGAGCATGATGACGCCCGTCTGGACGGAGACACCGAACAGGGCGAGAAAGCCGACCTCGGACGAGACGCTGAAGTTGGTACCCGTGATCAGAAGCACGAGCAGCCCGCCAATACTGGCCATAGCCACGGTGGCAAGAATCAGGATCGCCCACTTCAGGGATTTGTACATCGAGTAAAGGATGATGAAGATCAGAAGCACGGTCAGCGGCACGATCACGGCCATTCGCTTTTCCGCCCGCACCTCGCTCTGATACTCGCCTTCCCAACTGATGTGATATCCGCGCGGCAGCTTAATCTGCGCATCCACCTTCTGAATGGCCTGGCGGACGGCGTCACCAAGCGCGCGTCCGCGCACACTGTACTTAATTGCAACGTAGCGCTGGTTGTTTTCCCGATAGATTTCAGAGCCTTCGTCGGTTTCGCGGATGTCGCAGAGTTGCGCAAGGGAGACGCGCTCGCCGCTCGGCGCCAGCAACCTGATATTTTCGATGGCTTCGCGGGTATCGCGATACTTCGGGAGATAGCGCAGCGTCAGGTTGTACACCTGTTCGCCTTTGAGTACCTGGGTCAGGGCGGTGCCTCCCACGGCAGTCTGCACGGCGTCCTGCACGTCAGCGATGTTGATGCCCCAGCGTGCCGCCTTCGCACGGTCCACCTGAATATCAAGGTCTGGTTGACCCGTGACCTGCAGCACTCCAAGGTCTTTGATCCCAGGCACGCCGCTCATCACGGAGGCGACCTGGTCGGCTATATCCTCAAGTTTATGCAGGTCATCGCCGTAAATCTTGGTGGCCAACTCACCTTTGACACCGCTGACCGCCTCTTCCATGTTGTCTTCGATCGGCTGCGAGAATCCCCAGATGACCGTCGGGAACTTCTTGTGCAACTGGTAGTTCATGGCCGCGATCAGATTGTCCTTACTGCCGCGGAAGACGGGGCGCCACTCATCCTTGGGTTTCAGGCCTACAAAGAACTCGGTATTAAAAAAGCCAGTATGGTCAGTTCCGTCGTCGGGGCGTCCAACCTGGCTGGTGCACTCCGTGGTCTCGGGGAAGGAACAAAGAATGAGCCTTGCCTGGTTGGCGACGGAGATACTCTCCGTTGGCCCCACGCTTTGATCCAGATCGCCGCGCACCCAGAGCGCGCCTTCATCGAGGTGCGGCAGAAATTCTGAACCAATCACACCGCTAAGGGCGAGATAGACTCCAAGCGCGAGGCCAGTCACTCCAATTCCAATCATGATCCTGTGATGATGAATCGCCCAGCGGACGCCGCGCCGGTAATGTTCGCGAATATACTCCATCACCGGGTTCTTCCACTCCTTAGCCCCCTTGCTGAATGCGAAAGTGGAAAGGACTGGCGCGAGGATAATGGAAAAGAGTAGCGCGCCCAGCAGCGCGAATGCCACTGTCCACGCCATGGGGTGAAAGAGGCGGCCTTCCACGGCCTGAAGCGTGAAGATGGGCAGGTACGCAGTGATAATGATGGCGATTGCGTAGAAGACCGGCCGCTGCACTTCATGCGCGGCTTCCGAAATGCGCTGCTGCATCGACTGTGCATTGTCTTCATGACGGGCCAGGTGGCGAACGATATTCTCCACCATGACAACAGCGCCGTCTACGACCATTCCGAAGTCCAGAGCGCCCAGAGATAACAGATTGGCCGGAATGTGTTTCAAGTCCAGGCAGATGGCCGCGAAAAGCAGCGAGAAGGGAATTGTGAGCGCAACGATCAGCGCGCCGCGTATATTGCCCAGCAGCGACAGCAGAACGACCACCACGAGGATGATGCCTTCGCTCAGGTTATGCAGCACGGTGTGCGTGGTGAAATGAAGCAGATCGCTGCGGTCGATAAAGGGATGGATAGTTACGCCGTTGGGAAGGATCTGTCTGTTCAGGTCCTTCACCAATCTGTGGACGGCGTCGAGCACTGGTTGCGCGTCCGCGCCTTTTTGCAGGCACAGGATGCCTGATACCACATCGTCGCTGTCGGCTAGCTTTTCATCTTTGCGGCGGTAGGTGTAGCCGAACTGGCCGAGCCGGATCATAGGTCCCTGCTCGACTACGCCCAGGTCTTGAATGCGGATCGGCGTACCGCCCTTCTCGGTTACAACCGTATTGCCGATGTCCTGAATCGTGCGCACCAGGCCGACTTCACGCACATTCATCTGCTGTTCGCCGGCCTGAATGAAGCTGCCTCCGCCATTGGCATTGTTGTTGCTCAGCGCCTGCTCCACCTGCGCGAGGCTCAATCCGTAATCGACCAGTTTGTCGGGATCGAGCCGCACCTGATATTCGCGAGTTGGACCGCCAAAGGGATTTGTGTCGACAATGCCGGGAACGGATTTGAGGTACTTCTGGACCACCCAGGTATCGAGTGATTTGAGATTCATCACGTCGTACTCCGGGTTAGTGCTTCGCAGAGTGTAGAAGTAAATCTGGCCGACAGGGCTCCAGTCGGTTCCCATCTGCGGTATAACGCCCGGCGGCAGGCTCACCTGGGAGAGTCTTTCCAGAACACGCTCGCGATTTTCGAAGTCGGTTGTCTCATCGCCAAAGACCAGTTCCACTGTCGAGAGACCGAAGAGAGACCACGAGCGGACATGCGCGACTCCGGGAACGCCGTTCATGATCGTCTCGATGGGAATGGTGACCTGCTGCTCAATCTGTTCGGCGGAGATGCCTGGCCACTGCGCGATGACGTCCACGTAGTTGTTGGCTACATCGGGATAGGCCTCTACGGGCAGCCGGTGAAAGGAGACGATGCCCCAGGCAAAGAGCAGAATGCCGAACGCCAGCACCAGAAATTTATTTTGAAGGGCAAAGTCGACGAGCCGGCGGATCATTGCGCCTCCAACACCGCCTCCAGTTGCAGGACGCTTTTCACCACCTGCTGGCCTGGAGCGATTCCCGAGAGGATTTCCTGTTGATTGCCGGGCAGCATGTTGCCGGTTAGGACAGGGATGCGCCGGAAGTGCTCCCTGCCCGCAGGAACATAGACCCAGTCTCGGTCGTGCAGGTGAAGAATGGCATCGGCCGGCACTGTAGCGTGAAGTTCCTTCGTCCGCCCGATCAGCGTTGCGGTCACGAACATGCCCAGCCGCAGCATGCCTGGATTTGGCACCTCGATGCGGACTTTGGCGGTACGAATTGTTGGATCAAGCACGGGCCCGATGTCGCTCACCCGGCCCGTGAGGACTTTGCCGGGATAGGCGCTCAAGGTGATCCTAGCCTCCTGTCCCAACTTGACCATCGGCAGATCGTTTTCATATACATCGCAGATCACCCAAACGCGCGAGAGGTCGGCAATGGTGAAGGCTGTCGCTGAACCGGAGTAGGTTACGCCCGCCGCAGCGGCATTGGTTACGTTCTGCGCTACAATCACGCCAGAGATCGGCGCGTAGATGTTCACGATGTCTGAGGGATGCTGTTTATCGATCCCCAGCGTGCTGAGTTCATGGTTTGCCGCGTCGAGGTCGGCCTTCGCGTCGTCCTCCCCATCCTTTGCCTGCTCCACCATGGCCTGCGATATGGCCCCATGCGCGTAGAGATCCTTTGTGCGCATATACGCCTTGTTCGCCATCTGCTCGTCGTTTACGGCCTTCAGGTAGGTGTCAAAGGCGTTGATGACGTCAGGGCTCTGAACCTTCATCAGGAGCTGGCCTTTGGTTACGTCCTGATCCAGGGTTACGCGAACATCTACCACGCGGCCGCTAGCGAGGGAGATGACCGGGATTTCCCGATTGATGTCAGGAAATACCGATCCGGTGACGCTGAGCCGGTGCGGGGCCTCGATCCTGCCGGCGGTCAACAGGGGAAACTCGTCGGGATGCTCAATCGTAACCATATCCTCGTTTCCTACCTCCACCACCTTGGGAGCCGGAGCCGCACCCGAGGCAGGATCGAATTTTTTCCCGCAGGCCGCCAGCGAAAGGCATGCCAAAAGACAGCCGGCGATCATCGTAATTTGTCGATTCATTCCTTGATCACCTCACGCCCGACGGCGAGATTGAGCTGGCCCGCGGCCGTCAGGTAAGCGCCGATCAGTTGCACGTAGGCCAACTGCACCTGGCGGTAGTCGCTCTGCGCGTTGAGAAAATCCATCAAAGAAGCACCACCGTGGAAGTAGGCGTAGCTCACCGTGTCACGCACGCGCAGCGCCTGCGCGTTGTATTGCGCCTTGTAAGGCTTGAGAAGGTCGATGTTGCTCTCAACCTCGGCGTACGCCGTATCCACATCGGAGAAGACTTGCGCGCGCACCGCCTCGCTGACCTGGAGGCTGCGGTCGATGTCAATCTGCGTGCGCTGCTTTTCGCCTTGATTGCGGTCGAAGATGCGCAGAGGAACGCTGACGTTGAAGCCCACGGTTGACATGTCGATGGGGTGAGGATTATTGACTGACGGATTCCACGTGTACCATGCGCCGACGGTCGGGTCGGTGGAACCGTTTGCGACAGCCAGCTTGTGATTGGTCTTTGATTGCTGAATCGTCTCCAGAGCGGCTTGCAGATCGGGCCGGTTCGCCAGAGCAATCTGCCGGTAGGCGGAAAGGGGTTGAAGCGTGTCAGAGAAATCGAATGCGCCGGTGACGTCGAACTGCGCCACTGGCGTGCGGTCATTCATCAATTGCAGCAATTGAATCTTCGCGGTACGCAGGTTGACGATTGCCGTCTGCAACTCGGCTTCGTATTGCACTCGTTGCAGCTCGATGCGATCGAGGTCAACCTGCCCAATATCGCCGGCCTTGAAGCGGTCACGGCTGATGGCGATGATGTGGTCATAGTAAGACAGGTCGTCTTGCGCCATGTGGACGACGGCCTTGGCTTCGAGCGTCTGTACAAAGGCCGTGTGCAGCGCGAATTGCAGATTGCGCTTCAGGTCCTCGTGCTCTGACTCGGTGATTCTCGTGCCTTCCTGAGCGCTTGTCAGGCGCAACTCGCGTTTGTGATCGCGTTCGTGAAGATAATTGATGCCGGGCTCGACAAATGTTCCGGTGAGCGGCTGCCAATAGCCATCGTTGGGCGCGATCTCCGTTCCGTCCACGGTCGTCGTGAACTGTGGGTTGGGACGCAGATATGCGGTGATCTCCTCGGACCGCGCCTCGTCGATGTTGTCGGCATCGGCCCTCAACGCGGGATTGCTGGCCTCAAACCTCGCCTTGACCTGATCCCACGTAAGGGCCTGCGCAGCGGATTGAACAGCGCAAGCAATGGCCAAGCCTGCCGGGGCGCAACGACAGAGCATCCTGAGCAGGAGTTTTAAAGTCTGCATTGATGAACTCAGTAAATGGGATGCGGAGCAATTGACCGGCTGCCGCGGAAACCTCAAATCCAAAGACAACACAGCGTAGAAGCTTCAGGATAGATGCCGCAGGAATGAAAACGGATCAATCTTTCAGCCAACCACGAACTATCTTTCGGATGGACCGGCTGAACCGGGACTCAGGAAGCGCGATGCTTCGATCGAGCCACTTGCAAGATGCCTTTCAGAATCGCGGCCGGCTCCGGGGGACAGCCGAGGATAGTATAGTCCACGGGGATTAGGTTGGCGACACCGCCTCGGCTGGCGTAGCTTCTGCCGAAGACACAGCCGCAGTCGGCGCAGTCTCCCAGGGCTACAACGAATTTGGGATCGGGAGTTGCATCATACGTGCGCTTGAGCGCTTCTTCCATGTTGACGGACACGGGGCCGGTGACCAGTAGAAGATCAGCGTGGCGAGGACT
>JAJZNH010000007.1 GCA_021811745.1 Acidobacteriota bacterium | reverse complement strand
CGTGATGCTCTCCTGAATAATGTCGAGGTGGATGGGGCTCAGCACCGTGTTGTTCGCCTGGTAGCGCGCCCATACATATTGGATAAAGCGCGCGTACGACTCCGGCCAGTTGTAGTACTTCTTCCAAAGCTCGCTGGCGTCGCGCCGCGAAACTTCAATGAACGGCACAAACCCGTTCGCATTCAGGTAGTCGATTTTGCGATCGATGTATTTGAAGTACTCGGGATTGACGCGGTCAACGTCCGGAAAGATGTTTTCGTATCCGGGCACTTTGCCGGGAAACTCGAAAGGGCGGCCGCCCTCGTTGTCCATATTCTTCGCGCTGCCGGTGCCGAACTCCTCCCACGCCGAGCGCACCGTGGTGCCGGCCGGGGTGACGATGTGCCAGGGCTTTCCATCGGTCTCCCAGTTGGGAAACGCGGCAAGCATGTTGACCCAGTTGTATCCCTGCGCCTTGCGGTAGCGCACATAGTCCTTGAAGCCGGCGGTGGGGCCGATGGGCCGCTCGGTGTCGTCGTCGTACCAGGGGTAGCGATTGGTTCCCAGCGCCCACCAGGTATCGCCGAGCACGAAGAAGGGCGTGCCATCGGCGGTTTCGAGGGCATGGTGGTTGGGTGTGGAGCGCAACAATCCACGCCGCAGCGGATTCTCCTGCATTTCGGCCTCGGTCCATTCGATCGCCTGGAACGAGCCCTGCTTGCCGCTCAATCCGGCATCGCCCGGCTCAGAGCCGCTGCGCCAGTGCCACACTCCGGGCGCCGTGGCCAGCACCCGCACGCAAAATTCATTGCCGCCGTTCCAGAAGCCGTACACGCGCTTGTGGAATCCCGGACCGCTCAAATCCACCCAGACCGTGGCGTCGGTATAGGGATTGGCGAACTTGCGTTCGGAATGCAGCACGATCTCCTGCTTCTCCCACATGTGCGCCGTGTGCGCTGCCGTATCCTGCTGCGCGGCAAACACCCTCCGCATGGATCCAAGCGTTGCGGCCCCTGCTGCCCCCGCCACCACAAAACTGCGCCGCGAGAATTTTCCGTTGCTCATATCTGCCTCCCGCGCTCTAGGCGCACTGTTCGCTGAAGCGGTTCTCCAATTGGTGTCGAGCGAGGCCGAGGCGATCAAGTGGCGTTTTCCTCAAAAAAAGGCCACCCTGCAGGATTTTGGTGACTCGATAGAAATTGGAGAACCGCCTTAGAGTCCGTTTCCTACTCAAAGCGCCGCAATGGCTTTCCGGTGTGTACTTCCAATTTATAGACCGTCCGGCCACGACTCGGAGCCGTGGCCGTCTCAGGGAGCGATTTGGCGATTGGCGGCAATTGAATTTTGTGCGAACTATGGTCTGTGAACACTCGCTGGGCGGATGGCGACCATGGAGTGTTATCAGACCCTGAGATCTGTGCCGGCCGTCTTGGTACCGCCGATATCCACGCCGGCAATGGCTTGGTTGGTCATTGCCTCCATCGTACGCGGGGGGCATTCTTCGGCCTAGCGAGATGAGCCTCCCAACCGGCGCTTGTTTGTAATCATATTCTGATGCTTGTTTCAGGATACTGACAGATTTGTTTTTGCGTTGCTATAATGGATCACCTAGCGCGCGGGCTGCGCTCTTCCCCGATTCAAGCACGATATTTCAAGGCACGACGACTTCAGGCACGACTTCGCACGATGCGCGGAATTCATTCGGCGACATGCGGCCGCCGAGTTCAGGAGTCCATTTCCCGTGGAACCGGCTCATCGAACTGCATTCCTTTCCTCCAGGCCAAGGGTATCCCTCAATCAAGCCACGCGATGGACGGGTCTGGTGTTGCTGCTCCCGTTATTTGCGGCAGCGACCGGCTGCCATAGCCGGGAGGCGCAGGCGTCTGGGCGGCATCTGGATTTCAATCAGGATGTGCAGCCGATCCTGGCCAGCAACTGTTTCAGTTGCCATGGCCCCGATCCCGAAATGCGGAAGGCGGGGCTGCGGCTGGACGTGGGCGAAGACGCGATGGCCAAGCGGCCAGGGCATCCCGACGCCATTGTTCCTTTCCATCCGGAGCGCAGCGAGCTGATCAAGCGCATCGAGTCAAAGGATCCGCACTACCTGATGCCGCAGAATCCGCAGGGCGAGGCCAAGCCGATGAAGCCCGCGGAAATCGCGATCCTGAAAGAGTGGATCCGCGAGGGCGCGGTGTATCGCCCGCACTGGGCGTTTGAGAAGCCGGTACGGCCGCCATTGCCGGCGTCGACAGCGCACGATCCGTGGGTGAAGACGCCGATTGACGCGTTTGTGCTGGCGCGGATGCGCAAAGACGGACTGCACCCCTCGCCGGAAGCCGACCGCAGAACGCTGATCCGGCGGGTGACGCTGGACCTGACGGGACTGCTGCCCACTCCCGCGGAGGTAAATGCGTTTGTCAACGACAAGCGGCCCGATGCCTACGAGCGGCTGGTGGACAATCTGCTGGCGCGGCCGAGCTTTGGGGAGCAGCGGGCGCGCTACTGGCTGGACTACGCGCGCTACGCCGATACCTATGGGCTGCACCTGGACGATGCCCGCGACATCTGGCCTTATCGCGATTACGTGATCCGGGCGTTTAACCAGAACAAGCCATTCGACCAGTTTGCGATGGAGCAGATTGCCGGCGACATGATGCCGGCCACCACGATCGATCCCCTGATTGCCAGCGGATATGTGCGGCTGGGGGTGAGCAGCAACGAGGGCGGAACGATTCCCGAAGAGCTGCGCGTGAACATTGCGCGCGAGCGCACCGAGGCTTACGGCGCCACGTTTCTGGGACTGACGGTGGGCTGCGCGGTGTGCCACGATCACAAGTTCGACCCCACCACGCAGAAGGATTTCTATTCGCTGAGCGCGTTCTTCAACAATATCGATGAGGTTCCGTTCAACGGGGACCGGCCGGTGTGGAAGCCGGTGGCGCGCATTCCCACGCCGCAGCATACGGCCGCCTATGACCAGGTGCTGGCGAAGCGTTCCGAACTGGCCGAGCAGATGCGGTCGATGCAAGTGTCGGAACGCATGCTGGTGACGCGCTGGATTGCCTCGCGCCAGAATCCCGCGCTGCCCGTATCGACGGACAAGCTGCTGCTGCGTCTGCGCCTGGACGAAGGCGGCGGCGAGGTGCTGAAGAACAGCGCCCCGCATGCGCAGACGGCGAGTTTTCCGATTGGGAAGGTGAAGCCGGAGTGGGGCGAGACGACCTGGCTGTGGCCGGATTTCCGCATGGAGACCAATACCCGGGTGATGCTGGGACAGACCGGCGACTTTGATTCCAACCAGGCGTTCTCGTCGGGTGGCTGGATCATGCTGCGGTCGGCTCCCAATTACATCGTGGAGAACACGTCGGGCGCATTGATTTCGAAGATGGACACGACCCAGCACAACCGCGGCTGGGACCTTTCGATCCGCAAGGGCATTCTGAGCGTCGATCTGGTGAATGAAACGCCGAAGATTGCGCCGCTTCCCGATAGCCCGGTGCGGAAGGGCCTGCGGACGGACGAGAAGTTTTCCTTCCCGACGCCGGACGATTTGACGCCGAAAGAACTGGCGCCCGGCAAGCAGCCCATCCACCACAAGCCGGAGAAGAAGGAGCAGGCCAAAAAGAAGAAGACGGCTCCAGAACCCAAGGACAACACGCCACAAATTGCTATCAAGGTTTCCACCGTGGATCTTCTGCCGGTGGATGGGCGCTGGTATCACGTCTTCTTCACGTACGACGGTTCGGGCAAAGCTTCGGGCGTGAAGATTTACATCGATGGCGTGCAGGCGCGGACGCGGGTGGTGACGGACGCGCTGGATGGAAAAACGATCCGGACGAAGGCGCCGATGCAGCTTGGCTGGCGCTATCCCGATGCCACGCCGGTGCAGGAGACGCGCTACCAGGATGTTCGCCTGTACGGCCGCGCGCTTTCGCCTGATGAGGTGAAGCGGCTGCCGTTCGAGGATTATGTTGCCGAGCTGACGGCCAAGCCCACGTCGCAATGGAATCTGGACCAGTGGCACGTGGTGAGCCAGTTCTATTTGAACAGCGTGAACCCGAATTACCGCGCGCTGCAGAACCAGATCGGGGCTCTCGATGAGCAACTCGATCGGTTGTCGCGGGGCGGACCGCTGTCGATGGTGTCGTGGGAGAAGCCGACGATTGCCTATGCGGATGTGCTGACGCGCGGCGTGTATTCGGCGCGGGTGGAGCGGGTGGAGGCGAACACGCCGCACTTTCTGCCGCCGCTGCCGGCGGGCGTGCCGCACGACCGGCTGGCGCTGGCCAGGTGGACGGTGAGCCCGGACAATCCGCTGACCGCGCGGGCGACCGTGAACCGCATGTGGAGCGAGGTCTTCGGGACCGGCATCGTGGACACCACGGAAGATTTCGGAATCATGGGCGACCGGCCCACGAATCCGCAACTGCTGGACTGGCTGGCGGTGGAGTTCCGCGAGAGCGGCTGGAACATGAAGCACATGTACAAGCTGATGGTGATGTCGGCCGCCTATCGCCAGGCGGCGCGGTCGACGCCCGAGCAGCTCAGCAAGGATCCGCGCAACTTGCTGCTGTCGCACGGTCCGCGCTTCCGCATGGACGCGGAGATGCTGCGCGATATCGCGCTGCAATCGAGCGGGCTGCTGGTGAACAGGATCGGCGGCCCGAGCGTGAAGCCGTATCAGCCGGCGAATGTGTGGGAGCAGGTGAGCTATCCCGCCAGCGACACGCTCAACTACGCCCAAGATCACGGCGAGGCGCTCTATCGGCGGAGCCTCTACAGCTACTGGAAGCGGATGGCGATTCTGCCCGACATGGACGCGTTCGATGCGCCCATGCGCGACGTGGTGTGCACGCGGCGCCAGCGGACGGACACGCCGCTGCAGGCGCTAGTGACCATGGACGATGAGCAGTGGGTGGAGGCGGCGCGAGGGCTGGCGCAGCGGGTGATTCTGCAGGGCGGCAGGGAAACGCCGCAGCGGTTGCGCCTGATGAGCGAGATTCTGCTGGCGCACGATCCCACACCACGCATGACCTCGGTACTGAGCTCATCGCTGGCGCAGATGAAGCGGCATTACGAAGCGGATCCGCAGGACGCTCGGAAGCTGATTGCGGTAGGCGAAAAGAAAGCCGATGCGGCGATTCCCGCGCCTGAGCTGGCGGCCTGGACGATGGTGGCCAGCGAAATGCTGAACCTGGACGAGACACTCAACAAGTAGCGCAGCGAGGTGCCATGAAACAACATCCCCAATGCACGGATTGCGAGCCAGCGCTGGACGTACTTTCGTTGCCGGTGCCGGTGGAGTTGAAACGAGAGTGGCTGGAATTGCAGACCCGGCGAAGTTTTCTGGGCCGCGCGGGAAAGGTGCTGGGATGGGCGGCACTCGCGAGCCTGGTGGGCGACCGGTCCCTGGGGACGGAAGCGCGTGCGGCCGGCACGCCGGCGGCGCCTTCGGCATCTGCGCGCGAGGCATTCAAGCTGCCGCACTTTGCGCCCAAGGCCAAGCGCGCCATTTACCTGTTCATGTCGGGCGGGCCGCCGCAGGTGGATCTCTGGGACTACAAGCCGAATTTGGCCGCGCAGTTCAACAAGGACATGCCGCCGTCGGTGATGGGCACGCAGCAGTTGACGGGCATGACGGCGGGGCAGGCGCGCTTCCCGATTGCGCCGGCGCACTGGGAGTTCAAGCGCGCCGGCAAGAGCGGCGCCTGGATCAGCTCACTGATGCCGTTCACGGAGAAGATTGTCGACGATCTCACGATTATCAAGTCGACGAATACGGATGCCATCAATCACGAGCCGGCCATCATGCTGATGAACACCGGCAACATGAACGCCGGCAAGCCCTGCCTGGGCTCGTGGCTGGCGTACGGATTGGGCAGCATGAACGACAATCTGCCCACCTTCATGGTGCTGCAGACGCAGTTGAACGCGAAGGAGAACAACCAGCCGGTGTCGTCGCGGTTGTGGAGCAGCGGATTTCTTTCGTCGGAATACGCGGGCGTAGGATTGCGCTCGTCGGGCGATCCGGTGCTCTATTTGAGCGATCCCAACGGAGTGGATCGCGATGTGCGGCGCAAGATGCTGGACGCAGTGCGCGAAATGAACCAGCAGACTTATGAGGAGCTGGGCGATCCGGAGACCCATGCGCGCATTCTGCAGTACGAGATGGCGTATCGCATGCAAGCCTCGGTGCCCGAACTCACCGACCTGAGCAAGGAACCAAAGACGACCTGGGACCTGTATGGCGAGGACGCCAAACGGCCGGGCACATTTGCGTACAACTGCCTGATGGCCCGCCGCATGGCCGAACGCGGAGTGCGCTTTGTGCAGGTGTACAAGCGCGGCTGGGATGTGCACACGGATGTGACCGGGATTCTGCCGCAGCTTTGCCAGGAGACCGATCGCGGCTGCTATGCGCTGATTACCGATATGAAGCAGCGCGGCCTGCTGGACGACACGCTGGTGATCTGGGCGGGAGAGTTTGGCCGCACCGTGTATAGCCAGGGCGGCTTGACCGCGCAGGATTACGGGCGCGATCATCATCCGCGCTGCTTTACCACGTGGATGGCGGGCGGCGGAGTGCGCGCGGGCGTCACCTACGGCGAGACCGACGATTACAGCTATAACGTGGTGAAGGACCCGGTGCCCGTGCGTGACTTCAACGCCACCATCCTGCACTGCCTGGGCATCGACCATAACCGGCTGACGTATGAATTTCAGGGGCTGGATCAAAAGCTGACCGGGACCACCCCGGCAAGCGTGGTACAGGGAATTCTTGCGTGATGCCGTTACAGTACGTGATTGAGCCGATAGAAACCCGGATACCGAAGCGCCGCTCCACTCGCCTGATGTGGGGCGGCACACTGCTGGTGAGTGCGGCGCTGCTGGCGCTGCCCTTCGTCTTTCAACTGGACGGGAAAGTACACGCCGGCTGGCAGCAGTTTCTGGGCCGCTTCCATCCGCTGGTGATTCACATTCCCATCGGGCTGCTGGTCCTTGTGCCCATTCTCGAACTGGTGGGCGAGCGCCGGCCTGCATTGCGCGAAGCGGCGGGCTTTGTGCTGGGACTGGCCGTGCTAGGCTGCTTCGCGGCGGTTGCGCTGGGCTACCTGCTGGCCTTTGGCAGCGGCGATTCCGGAGTGATCGTGGTGCGGCACATGTGGGGCGGCATCGCGCTCACCATCACTGCGGTTCTGTGCTTTCTGGCGCGGCCCGCATGGATTTCCGGCCGCGCCCGGCGGGTTTATCCGGCGCTGCTGACCGCGATGCTGCTGCTGCTGACCTGGACGGCTCACCAGGGCGGCAGCCTGACGCATGGAAGAGACTATCTCACCGACTATCTGCCGCCGGTGTTGAAGCGCGCCTTCAGCCTGGGTGTGGTGCAGGCGGCTTCTTCCACTTCGTTTTACGCGCGGCACATCGATCCCATCTTCGACGCGAAATGCGTGGAATGCCACGGCCAGAGCAAGACCAAGGGCGACCTGAGGCTGGACTCGTACGGTCTGCTGATGGAAGGCGGCAAAGACGGGCCGGTGATTGTGCCCGGCAATCCCGCCAAAAGCCTGCTGCTGACGCGGGTGATGCTGCCGCCCAGCCACAAACAGTTCATGCCGGCGGAAGGCAAGCCACCGCTGAGTTCCGATGAGATTGCGTGGATCAAGGCGTGGATTGCGCAGGGCGCGTCGCCCACCGCGACCAAGGTGGCCGGCGTTGAGATCTATGAGGCGCCGGTGGATCCGCCGCTGCAGCCGGTGGGGGACTACAGCGCGCTGATGCCGGAGATCGCGGCGCTAGCCAACGCGCAGGCTGCCAAACTGCTGCCGGTTTCGAGCAAAGCCTCCGATGGGCTGATTCTGGAGACCGTGGATGTGGCGCCGAAGTTTGGCGATGCGCAGCTTGCGCAGTTTCAGAAATTCGCACCGTATATTGTGGAAGCCGACCTGGGGCGCACCGCGATTACCGACGCCTCCATTCCCACGTTAGCCGGGTTCACGCATCTGCGGGCACTGCATCTGGAAGGAACAGCCGTGACCGGTGCAGGACTGGAGAAGCTTGCGCCGCTTTCGCAACTGACCTACCTTAACCTGAGCAGCACCCGGGTGACGCAGGCAGCGCTGGCGCCGCTTCACTCCATGAAGAACCTGCACCATCTGTACCTCTACAACACGGCGGCGCAACCGGCGGCAGTGGCGGAGGCCGGGACGCCGGCTGGGGCCAAGCCCGCAGACAGGAAGAAGCAATGAAAACGAAGAGCGCGAGTGGCAGCAAGATGGACCGGCGCAGTTTTTGCGCAATCACGGGAATGGCCGGATTGGCGGGACTGGCTGCAACCGCTGGCTCTGAGGCAGAGGCGAAGGAGTCCGCATGCGGCGCGGCGGAATTGCGCACCGGCAATGGCGAATGGAGCTACCGCGTTGTGCCGAACTGGGGACATTTGCCCGCCGGCACAGCGTTTGGCGGCACGCATGGCGGCATCGCAGCAGACAAGGCCGGCAACATTTACATCAGCACCCAGAGCCGGACGGGCATCCTGGTCTACTCGCCCGACGGTGCTCTGCTGAGAACGATTGCTCATCAATTTCCTGAAGTACATTCCATCGTGATTGTGGATGAGGATGGCCAGGAGGTTCTGTATACAACCGTGCAGCACGGCACGCCGGAAGAAAACTGGCTGTATGTGAAGATGAAACCGGATGGCACGGTGCTGAAGAAGATTACGGCGCCGCCCGAGGCCGGTTTTCTGGCGCCCAACGGCTGGCGACTGACAGCGGCGGTTCCATGCCCCGACGGCTCGTTGATGATCGCGAACGGCTACGGCGATTCCCGGCTTTTCAAGTTCGACAAGAGCGGAAATTACAAGGCGAGCTATGCCGGCAAGGGCAGCGCGGACGGGCTGTTCAACTGCAGCCACGGCCTGGCGGTGGACATGCGTTACGACCAGCCGCTGCTGCTGGTGTGCGACCGCGAGAACCGGCGCTTGTGCCACTTCGATTTCGACGGCAAATTTGTTCGCAATCTGAGCGAACATCTGCGCCGTCCCTGCCAGGTCAGCTTTCACGGCGACTATGCCGTGGTGTCGGAATTGGAGGGCCGGGTGACGATTCTCGATCGCGACGGAGTGCCGGTGGCCTTCCTCGGCGATAACCCGGAGAGGGCACAGTGGGCCAATTATCGAGTGGCGCCCGCCCAGGTGGAAAGCGCGTGGTTCAGCGCCGCGCACGGCTGCTTTATCGATAGCCGCGCCAATATCTATATCTCCGACTGGAACCAGGTTGGCCGCGTGACGAAGCTCGAGCGGATCTAGGACCGCAGACGCGTAGATTCTTGGTTTTCAGGGTCCTCAAAGGCGAGGGGCCTGGGAAACCACCACCGCCGGCCAGCCGCGACTCGCAGGGCCGACGCATATAAGTATCCTCCGGCAGCCGCAGGCTTTACGGTTGCTGGCCCCTCAAAAGGGGCCTGATCGCAACCGGCGAAAAGCAAAAACAGCCGCAAGAGCAGCGGCGCTGCTAAACAATGGGCCTCAGAAAAGCGAAGGCAACAGCAGGAGAAATGCTCCCGGAATTCTCAAACTTCTACTTCCACCCCGGCAGTGGAAACCGGGGGATCTCCCTTTTGGATGGGTCGCCAGGGGCGTATTGCCCCGGGCAGGGACCGGTCTTCCGCGGCAGCGGCTGTGTTGGCGCATGGCTTGCACTTGCACGCCCGAGCTATGCTGGAGAGCATGTGCGGACGGTTTGCAAGGCGATCGACGCAGCAGGTGCTGGCGGATTGGTTCGGCGTCAAGATGGAAGACGACGCCATGGAGGAGGCGGCTGCGTTTACGCCCACGTTTAATGCGGCGCCGCAGACCTTTCAGCCGGTGGTGCGAATGAACCGCGACTCCGGCGCACGCGAATTTGCGCTGCTGCGCTGGGGTTTAGCGCCGGCCTGGGCCAAAGACCCGAAGTGCGGCTACTCCCTGATCAATGCCCGGGCCGAGGATGCGGCGGAGAAGCCGGCCTTTCGCGAGGCGCTGAAGAAGCGGCGCTGCCTGGTGCCGGTCGACGCATTTTACGAGTGGCAGCGGCTGAGCTCGCGGCGGCGGGCGCCCTACGCGTTTGCGCTGCGCAGCGGCGAGCCCTATGCGCTGGCGGGGCTGTTCGAGCGCTGGCGGGCGAAGGACGGTCAGCCGCTCGAGACCTTCACGATCCTCACCACCGATCCCAACGAGCTGATGGAGCCGGTGCACGATCGCATGCCGGTCATCCTGGAGCCGCGCGATTACGCCCGTTGGCTGGAGTCCGGAACGACCGAGCGGCCGCCCCT
>JAJZNH010000793.1 GCA_021811745.1 Acidobacteriota bacterium | reverse complement strand
GCGCACTCCGGGCGGAAGATTACTGCCCATGCGCTCAAGGCGCTGCGCGCGGCGGGCATCGGCAAGGTGGAAGTGGAGGCGGCGGAACTCGACGGCGCACTGACCGCGGCCGACGTGGTGGACACGGCCACCGGCGAGGTGATTGCCGAGGCCAATGTGGAGTTGACGGCCGACCGGCTGCACAAGGTGATGGCAAGCGGCGCCACCGGCTTTGAGGTGTTCTTCCCCGACCGCGACGACGTGGGCAATATCATTACCAACACGCTCAAGCGGGACTCGATTCACAAGCCGGAAGAGGCGCTGATCGAGATCTACCGCAAACTGCGGCCGGGCGATCCGCCCACGCTGGACACGGCTACGGCGCTGTTCGAGGGCATGTTCTTCGATCCTCGCAAGTACGATTTTTCGCGCGTGGGGCGGCTGAAGTTCAACATCAAGCTCTACGAGAACCAGGACGCAACGCCGCTCGATCACCGCACGCTGACGGCGGAGGACTTTTACGCGACCATCCGCTACCTGTTGAAGCTGCGCAAGAACATCGGGGTAGTGGACGACATCGATCACCTGGGCAACCGGCGTGTGCGCGCCGTGGGCGAGCTGATGGAGAACCAGTTCCGCATCGGCTTGGTGCGCATGGAACGGGCCATCAAGGAAAAGATGAGCGTGTATCAGGAGCTGAACACGGCCATGCCGCACGACCTGATCAACGCCAAGCCGGTGATGGCCGCGATCCGGGAGTTCTTCGGCTCCTCGCAGCTCTCGCAGTTCATGGACCAGACCAATCCCCTGTCGGAGATTACGCACAAGCGGCGGCTTTCGGCGCTGGGGCCGGGCGGGCTGAGCCGCGAGCGCGCCGGATTTGAAGTGCGCGACGTACACCCCACGCACTACGGCCGCATCTGCCCGATCGAGACGCCGGAAGGCCCGAACATCGGACTGATCAGCTCGCTGAGCTGCTTTGCGCGCATCAACGAGTACGGATTCATCGAGTCGCCCTACCGCAGGGTGAGGGATTCGCGGATTCTGGACTACGTGGAGATCGTGAACGCCGGCGAGAGCGGTCTGCGCGTGGGCGACCACATCGAGAAGGAAGAGGCGGGGCGGCTCAATGCGCAACTGAAGAAGGCGGGCAAGCGGACCATCGACTCCATTCCCTACAGCTTCTACCTCTCCGCGTGGGAAGAAGACAAGCACACCATTGCCCAGGCCAACATCGAGTTTGATGAGAACGGCCAGATCACCGAGGAGCTGGTGAATGCGCGCCGGCTGGGCAACTTTGTGCTGGTAAACCGGGCCGAAGTGGATTACATCGACGTCAGCCCCAAGCAGTTGGTTTCGGTGGCGGCGTCGCTGGTGCCCTTCCTGGAGCACGACGACGCCAACCGCGCGCTGATGGGCGCCAACATGCAGCGCCAGAGTGTGCCGCTGCTGGTGGCCGAGGCGCCGCTGGTGGGCACGGGGATGGAAGGCGTGACGGCGCGCGACTCGGGCGCCGTGATCCTGGCCAAGCGCAACGGCATTGTGGACTCAGTGGATTCGGAGCGCATCATCGTGCGCGTGGAGGGCGAGCATCATCCCACGCAACTGTCGCGCGAGGTGGGTTCTGACATCTACCAGCTCATCAAGTTCAAGCGCTCGAACCAGAACACGTGCATCAACCAGAAGCCGGTGGTGCGCGAGGGCGATCGCGTGGTGAAGGGAGAGGTGATCGCCGACGGGCCGTGCACCGAGCAGGGCGAGCTGGCGCTGGGACGCAACGTGCTGGTGGCCTTCATGCCCTGGCGCGGGTACAACTTTGAGGACGCGATCCTGATCTCGGAGAAGCTGGTGAGAGAGGACTACTACACCAGCGTGCACATCGAGGAGTTCGAGATCGAGGCCCGCGACACCAAGCTGGGGCCCGAGGAGATCACGCGCGACATTCCCAATGTG
This sequence comes from Acidobacteriota bacterium, assembly GCA_021811745.1. Next base: position 8,509 of record JAJZNH010000793.1, on the reverse strand, counting down.
AGCGAGCACGCGCTGCGCGACCTGGACGAAAGCGGAGTGATCCGCATCGGCGCGCAGATCGGGCACGGCGACATTCTGGTGGGCAAGGTGACTCCGAAGGGCGAGACACAGTTGACGCCGGAGGAGAAGCTGCTGCGCGCCATCTTCGGCGAGAAGGCCGGCGACGTGCGCGACGCTTCACTGACCTGTCCGCCGGGGATCGAGGGCACGGTGGTGGACGTGCGCATCTTCAGCCGCAAGGGGCAGGAGAAGGACGAACGCGCCAAGCTGATCGAGGCCGAGTACGTGGCCAAGCTCGAAAAGAACCTGGGCGACGAGATCCGCATTCTGACCGACGAACGGTTGAAGCGCCTGGAGGCGATTCTGGGTGGCAAGGAAGTGCTGGCTGACCTGCACGACGAGCGCACCAACAAGCGCCTCTTGACCAAGGGCGCGCTTCTGGACCGCGAGACCATCGAGCGCATCTCCACCAAGAACCTGAAGCGCATCCGCTACGCCGACAAGGACCCGCGGGTGAACGAGCAGATCGACGAGATCGAAGAGATGACCTCGCGGCAGATCGACGTGCTGCGCAAGATCACCAACGAAAAGGTGCTCAAGCTGCAGAAGGGCGACGAGCTGCCGCCCGGGGTGATCAAGCTGGTGAAGGTGTACGTGGCCATGAAGCGCAAGCTGAGCGTGGGCGACAAGATGGCCGGCCGGCACGGCAACAAGGGCGTGATCTCGCGCATTCTGCCCGAGGAGGATATGCCCTATCTGCCCGACGGGACGCCGGTGGAGATCGTGCTCAACCCGCTGGGCGTGCCTTCGCGCATGAACGTGGGACAGATTCTGGAGACGCACCTGGGCTGGGCCGCACACAATCTGGGAAAGAAGGTGGCGGCGCTGGTTCAGGCCAACAGCGATGCGGCGTATATGCGCGAGCTGGTGAAGAAGGAGTTTGCCGGAACAGCGGCGCTGCGGCAATTGCTGGAGCTGGACGATGAGATGCTGATGCGCGTGACGGCTGGAATGGAACGCGGCATCTGGTTTGGGACTGCGGTCTTCGATGGCGCGCAGGAGAGCGAGATCAAGTCGCTGCTCCAGTCGGCGGGGTTGCCGTCCTCGGGCAAGACGCTGCTTTACGACGGCATGACGGGCGAGCAGTTCGAGCAGCCGGTGACGGTGGGCTACATCTACATGCTCAAGCTCTCGCACCTGGTGGACGACAAGATCCACGCGCGCTCCATCGGGCCGTATTCGCTGATTACGCAGCAACCGCTGGGCGGCAAGGCGCAGTTTGGCGGGCAGCGTTTCGGTGAGATGGAAGTCTGGGCGCTGGAGGCATACGGAGCCGCCTACATCTTGCAGGAGCTGCTCACGGCCAAGTCCGACGACGTGTATGGCCGCACCAAGATCTACGAGGCCATCGTGAAGGGCGAGGCGGCTATTGAGCCGGGCGTGCCGGAATCATTCAACGTGCTGATCCGCGAGCTACAGTCGCTGTGCCTGGACGTGGAGTTGATCAAGAACGTGGAAAATGCACGCAAGGCGCCTACGCCGGAAGTGGCGGCGGTGGCGGATTGAAGAAACAGCTTCTAGCTGTTAGCTCCTAGCCCCTAGCTTCATGGTGGTAGAGCTGGCGATAGAGGCGTTGCGAAGTTTTATGAGATTTGCGCAATGTGCGGGCCGTTTCTCAAACATGCACGTTGTGCCGAGAAGATGAACCGCTTCCCAAACTGGGGAAGCTAACAGCTAGCGGCTAGAAGCTAGCAGCTAAGCATTGGAGGGTCGCCTTGTTCCGTTCGAACCCGTTTGAGCTGACCAGTCCCATCACTGATTTCGACGCTATCCGCATCATGCTGGCCTCGCCGGAGAAGATCCGGAGTTGGTCGCATGGAGAAGTGACCAAGCCCGAGACCATCAACTACCGCACCTTCAAGCCGGAGCGCGACGGACTGTTTTGCGCGCGCATCTTCGGGCCGGTAACGGATTGGGAGTGCCTGTGCGGCAAGTACAAGCGCATGAAGCACCGCGGAGTGATCTGCGACAAATGCGGCGTGGAAGTGACAGTAAGCAAGGTGCGCCGCGAGCGCATGGGACACATCGAGCTGGCTTCGCCATGCTCGCATGTGTGGTTCTTCAAGGGCCTGCCCTCGCGCATCGGGCATCTCCTCGACATTTCGCTGCGTGACCTGGAGAGCATTCTCTACTTCGAGTCGTATGTGGTGGTCGATCCCGGCGATTCGGGCTTGCACGAGCGGGAGATCATCAAGGACGAGACCCGCTACCGTGAGCTCGACCAGCAGTTCCGGCCTTCGGGATTCAAGGCCATGATGGGCGCCGAGGCCATCAAGGAGTTGCTCAAGCGCGTGCAGATCGACGAGTTGAGTATTGAGCTGCGCGAGCGAATGAAAACCGAGACGTCGGCGCAGAAGAAGCTCAAGTTCGCCAAGCGCCTGAAGGTGGTGGAAGCTTTCCGCAAGTCGGCCAACAAGCCGCAGTGGATGATTCTGGACGTGCTGCCGGTGATTCCCCCAGAGCTGCGACCATTGGTGCCGCTCGATGGCGGCCGTTTCGCCACCTCGGACCTCAACGATCTCTACCGCCGCGTGATTAACCGCAACAACCGGCTCAAGAAGCTGATGGATCTGCACGCGCCGGAAGTCATCGTGCGCAACGAGAAGCGCATGTTGCAGGAGGCGGTGGACGCGCTCTTTGACAACGGGCGTCGTGGGCGCATTCTGCGCGGGGCCAACAACCGGCCGCTCAAGTCGCTCTCCGACACGCTGAAGGGCAAACAGGGACGGTTCCGGCAGAATCTGCTGGGCAAGCGCGTGGATTACTCGGGCCGTTCGGTGATCGTGGTGGGGCCGGAGCTGAAGTTGCACCAATGCGGTCTTCCCAAGAAAATGGCGCTGGAGCTGTTCAAACCCTTCATCTATCACCGCCTCGAGCAGATCGGGCAGTGCACCACCATCAAGCAGGCCAAGGAGATGGTAGAGATGCAGGAGCCGGTGGTGTGGGACATCCTTGAGGAAGTCATCAAGGACCATCCTGTGCTGTTGAACCGAGCGCCCACGCTGCACCGGTTGGGCATTCAGGCCTTCGAGCCGGTGCTGGTGGAGGGCAAGGCGATCAAGATTCATCCCCTGGTCTGCACTGCGTTCAACGCCGACTTTGACGGCGACCAGATGGCGGTGCACATTCCGCTGTCGCCGGAGGCGCAGATTGAAGCCAGCGTGCTGATGCTGGCCTCGCACAACATTCTGTCGCCGGCCTCCGGTCAGCCCATTACCGTCCCCACGCAGGACATGGTGCTGGGGCTCTATTACCTCACCAAGGCCAAGAAGGGCACCAAGGGCGAAGGCCGGGTGTTCGCCAATGTGGAAGAGGTGCTGATGGCCCTGGAAGCCAAGGAGGTGGAGACGCTGTCGCCCATCCGGCTGCGTTACACGGGCAAGGTGCTGGACATGACCACGGCCTATGACGATCAGGACCTTACCCACACCGATCCTGTGGACTTCGACAACGACTACCTCAACACCACGGTGGGCCGCGTGATCCTGAATGATGCGCTGCCGGCAGGGATGCCGTTTGTCAACGGGCTGCTCAAGAAGAAGGGCATCGGCCAACTGGTGAACTACTGCAACCAGAACCTGGGCCTGGAAACGACGGTGGGAATGCTGGACCACATCAAGGCGCTGGGCTTCCAATACGCCACGCGGTCGGGGCTTTCGGTGGGTCTGGACGACATGGTGATTCCCGCCAGCAAGTACAAAGTGGTGGACGAGGCGGACAAGAAGGTGATCGAGGTCCAGAAGCAGTACATGGACGGCGCCATCACCAACGGCGAGCGCTCGAATAAGGTCATCCAGATGTGGTCGACGGTTACCGACGAGGTGGCCGACGAGATGTTCTCCAACATGAAGAAGGCGGACGACGAAGGGGCCATGAACCCGATCTACATCATGGCTGATTCCGGCGCCCGCGGATCGAAGCAGCAGATCCGGCAGCTCTCGGGGATGCGCGGGCTGATGGCCAAGCCTTCGGGCGAGGTGATCGAGACGCCCATCACCGCCAACTTCCGCGAGGGGCTGACGGTGCTCGAATACTTCATCTCGACCCACGGCGCACGCAAGGGCCTGGCGGACACGGCGCTGAAGACGGCCGATTCAGGCTACCTGACGCGGCGCCTGGTGGACGTGGCGCAGGACGTGATCGTGACCGAATTCGACTGCGGCACGGTGGAAGGCATTTACGTGGGGTCGATCGTGGAGTCGGGCGAGATCATCGAGCCGCTGCGCGACCGCATCATTGGACGCGTGTCATTGGAACGGATCAAGGATTACGACGGCAACGTCGTGGTGGAAGTGAACCAGCCGATCGACGAAGAGACCGCCTCGGCAATTCAAGGCGCGGGCGTGGAGAAGGTGAAGATCCGCTCGGTCCTTACCTGCGAGTCGCGCCGCGGCGTCTGCGCGCTGTGCTACGGCCGCAACCTGGGCTCGGGACGCCTCGTCGAGCTAGGCGAGACCTGCGGAGTAATTGCCGCGCAGTCCATCGGCGAGCCAGGCACGCAATTGACGATGCGTACCTTCCACGTGGGCGGTACGGCCAGCCGCGTGGCCGAAGTCTCCCGCCTGGACGCCAAGAACAATGGCTTTGTACGCTTCATCAACCTGAATACGGTGGAGAGCAAGGACGGGACCTTGGTGGCCATGAATCGCTCCGGATCGGTGGCCATCGTCGACGAGCGTGGCCGTGAAAAGGAACGCTACCAGGTGGTCTATGGTGCACGGCTGCGGGTGAAGGACGGCGGTACGGTCAAGCTCGGCGAGCAATTGGCGGAGTGGGATCCGTATACCTATGCCATCCTTACCGAGATCGGCGGCACGGTGCAGTTCAAGGACCTGCAGGATGGCATCACGCTCAACGAGGAAGTGGACGAAGTGACTGGGCTTTCACGCTGGGTCGTGGCTGACTCGCCGGACGAAAAGCGGCAGCCGGCAATCGCGATCAAGGGCGCGAAGGCACACAAGCGCTACTTGCTGCCGCGCGGTGCCCACCTCATGGTGCAGGATGGCAACGACGTCGGTCCGGGCGATGTGCTGGCCAAGATTCCCAAGGAGTCGACGCGCACCAAGGACATTACGGGCGGTTTGCCGCGCGTGGTGGAGTTGTTCGAGGCGCGCAAGCCGCGTGAGACCGCTATCATCAGTGAGATCGATGGTGTGGTCCGCTTCGGCGAGATCTCGAAGGGTCAGCGCAAGATTTACGTGACGGCCGACAGCGGCGACGAGAAGGAATATTCGGTACCGCGCGGCATTCACGTGAACGTACAGGAAGGCGAGCGGCTGCGCGCCGGCGATCCGCTGATGGACGGGCCACTGAACCCGCACGATATTCTGGCCGTGCTCGGCGAGAAGGAACTGCAGGCCTACCTTGTGAACGAGATCCAGGAGGTCTACCGCCTGCAGGGCGTGGCCATCTCGGATAAGCATATCGAAGTGATCGTGCGCCAGATGCTGCGCTGGGTGCGCATTGACGAAGTGGGTGACACCAACTTCCTGCTCGAGCAGCAGGTGGATCGTTTTCGCTTCAAGGAGGAGAACGAGCGCGTGCTGGCGCAGGGTGGACGGCCGGCCATCGGCAGACCGCTGCTGTTGGGTATCACCAAGGCCTCGCTTTCCACCGATAGCTTTATCTCCGCGGCCAGCTTCCAGGAAACCACGCGCGTGCTCACCGAGGCCAGCATCAACGGCGCGGTGGACAACCTGCGTGGCTTGAAGGAGAACGTGATCGTGGGTCGGCTGATTCCCGCTGGCACCGGCCTCGAGTACTACCGCAACGTGCAGCTCTCGCCGGAGCTGGAGGAAGCGGCGGCGCGGGTGCAGCAGGAGGTTACGGCCGAGATCGAGGCTCACGAAAGGGAGTTAGAGATGATGCGCCAGGAGGGCGAAGCGGAAGAGATGGCCGCTGAGTAAGCCTGCTGCAGATCACAACCGGAACCAAGGAAATCCCGCCGCGGCGGGATTTCCTTTTTGGGGCGAGGTTGAGGGGATCGAGGCAGCGTCACGGACTCAGGCCTTTTTCCTTGGCTGTGGCTTCGGCGTGCCTGTAGCTGTGCCCTGACGCTGTCGTCATTGATGCGTCAGATCTTGTATTTTCTACAGGTTGGGTAAGCCCTTGGATGCTGGCATGGCGCAAAACTAACCGAAAGGAGTCTAATAGGAACAGAACAGCCCAGGCGGGAAATCTCCGAAAGTTGTCTCACTCATCGGTGGGCTGGAGGTAGAGCCATGAACGTGGGATTGTTGAGAGCATCTGTACTGAACACATTGGCTTTGGTGACGCTGGCCTTCGCGGTTGCCATTGCCGTGGGCTGCAGGCAGCAGGCGCCGGTAAGGACCGACCAGCAGATTGCGACTGATGTTCAGGCGAAGATCCACAGTGAGAGTGCGCTGGCGGGTCAGAATATCCAAGTAAGCGTAGCCGGTGGCGTTGCGACCCTGAACGGAGTTGCGACGGATCCGGCGTCGCGCGCGCTGGCCGGCAATGATGCCGGTTCCGTGGCTGGCGTGAAGACAGTCGTGAATAACCTCACTGTGCAGCCGGAGACAGCCAGCGTCGCGCCCATGGAAGCAGCTCCCGAGCAGCGTCCTTCGCCGGCTCGGCGTCGCACTCGAACGGCGTATGAACAGCCATCGCCCACGCCTCCTGCGCCGGTTGATCAGTCTGCGCAACAAGCAGAGCCTGCGCCCCCTCCACCCCCTTCTGCGCCGGCTGAGCCGGTAGTGAAAGAGGTGACGCTGGCGGCAGGAACAAGGATTCCGGTAAGGATCACGGAGACGATGAGTTCGAAGGACGCTCAGCCGAACGATGTGTTCCATGGCACGTTGGCTACCGACCTGGGCAGCCAGGGTGTCATTGTGCTGCGGCAGGGCGCGGCGATTCTGGGGCGAGTGGTCGAAGTGCGCGAGGCCGCGCACTTCAAGGGCAGTGCTTTGCTCAGCCTGGAGCTGACCCAGATGATGGCGAACGGCAGGAAGATCGCGCTGGTGACGGAGCCTTATAACAAAGAAGGCGCGGCCAGAGGCAAGAACACGGTGGAGAAGGCCGCCGGAGGAGCCATCGTGGGTTCGATCATCGGCGCCATTGCCGGTGGTGGAAAAGGCGCGGCGGTCGGTGCTGCGGCGGGCGGTGCGGCCGGTACGGGCGTGAATGCGGCGACACGCGGGCAGCAAGTGGTCATCCCGTCGGAGACGTTGATCAGCTTCCGGCTGCAATCGCCCATCACGCTGACGGTTACGATTCCGCCGGCGCGGGGAGCCGATGCGAGCCAGTACCCCGAACCGCAGTTGCAGCCTCGATAAAAGCCGCCTAGAGGGCCGTGCTGAGCGCGGCCCTTGGGCTTTTCTGGTGCCGAGGGAGACCTCTTGATGCCGGTACATCGCAGAACATCCTTGGCGGCAGCGCAAAGTGGTGCTCATCCGCAGACCAGCGCGCAGACAACGCCAGTCCGCAAGATTCGCTTGATCGGCGTGCCGCTGGACCTGGGCGCGAGCCGGCGCGGGGTGGATATGGGCCCTTCGGCGATCCGCGTGGCGGGACTGGAGGCGCGGCTGGAGGCGCTGGGCCACCAGGTGAGCGATGGCGGCGATATTCGCGTCGAGATCGCGGAGACGCGCACTCCCGGCAAACAGAACGCGCGCTATCTGGAGGAGATTGCCGAGATCTGCACGCGCACGGCAGAGGCCGTGGTGAAGACTCTGGAAGAGGGAGTGACGCCGCTGCTCGTAGGCGGCGACCACTCTCTTGCGGCGGGCTCGGTGGCAGGAGTGGCCGAGTTCTACCGGCGGAGGGAACAGAAGATCGGCTTGATTTGGATGGATGCCCACGCCGACATCAACACGCCGGAGACCACGCCTTCAGGCAACGTGCATGGAATGCCGTTGGCCGCGCTGCTGGGGCTGGGGCCAGACGTGCTCAAGAATATCTTCGGGTACGCGCCCAAGGTCGCCGCGGAAAATACGGTGCTCGTGGGAGTGCGCGACATCGATCGGGCTGAACGCGAAAACCTGCGCCGCGCGGGCTTGGTCAAGGTTTACACCATGCGCGACATCGACGAGCGGGGCATGAGGGCAGTGATGGAAGAAGCGCTGCGCGTAGCGGGGAGCGGGACAGCGGGCTACCACGTGTCGGTGGACATGGACTGGATTGATCCCGAGGATGCGCCCGGCGTGGGCACGCCGGTGCGCGGCGGCGCGACGTACCGCGAGGCGCATCTGGCCATGGAGATCATTGCCGATCACGGGCGGATGGTAAGCTTCGAGATCGTCGAGGTCAATCCGGTGATCGACGAACATAACCGCACAGCCGACCTGGCCGCAGGACTGGCCTGCTCGGTATTCGGCAAGAAGATCCTTTGAGCGTTTCTAAAGGGTGAGGGAGATCCCCCGGCTTTGCCGGGGTGGCAGTAGCAGTTTGACATTTGCGTGAGTCCATCCAAGAAACTCCAATCGTGAGC
>JAJZNH010000509.1 GCA_021811745.1 Acidobacteriota bacterium | reverse complement strand
CGCCCTGGGCCATTCCGCGGCGATCGAAACCACCATGTCGGGCGGGGTTTCCATCAGATTCTGCGGCCCGAAGCCAAAGGCACACCCCAGGCTCCAAACCCCTGCGTTGCGCGCTGTCTCGACGTCCACCTGGCTGTCGCCGATCATCACCGTTTCCTCAGATGTGGCCCCGGTCTCCTGCATCAGCGTACGCAACCCCAGCGGGTCCGGCTTCTTCGCCGGAAAGCTGTCGCCGCCGTAGATATGCGCAAAGTAGTCCGCCAGTCCCAACCCCTCGCAAATGCCGCGCGCCGGCCGCACGGGCTTGTTGGTCAACACCGCCATGGTACGCGCCTTCGCACCCGCCGTGTCGTGCAGCTCACCCAGCGCCTTCAGGGCCTCCAGCACCCCGTCGTACGCGTAGGTGAAATCCAGCTTGTGCTCGCGGTAATACTGCAAAAAGAACGCATAGGCCCGCTTGAATTGCTCCTCGTCCACCGCCTCTGGGATCACGCTCGCGGCCAGCGCCAGCGAGCGGCGCATCAGCATGGGTGCCCCGTTGCCTACAAACCCCGCGATCACGCGGTCCTCGATCGGCGTCAGTCCGCACTCCTTCAGCGTCGCATTCACGCTGTTGCATAGATCTTGCGCCGAGTCGATAAGGGTTCCGTCCAGATCGAAGACTAGCAGCTTCAAACGCTCCACAGGGATGGGGCGAAAAACTCGAATCATGCTTCCAGTTTAATGGGCGGGAATCCATGCTCTCCGATCCCCCTGCACAAGCTCTACCCGGCCATCTCGAAATGCTTTCTCAAACTGGCAAGTTCTCCGCGCATTTGACCCTTGGGGAATCGCACTTCCGAATGCGATCATGTTGGTGCGGATCTGGCTCGCCGGCTCGCACATTTCAATTTTTCGTGAAGGAATCTCCAGTGGCGAAGAAGCTTCCTGCACTTCAGGCCGCAGTTCTAACCATTGTCTTTGCGCCCATGGCTGCAGCCGCGCAAGCGCACGCCGTCCGGCCGCCCCAGCCCATCTTCGTCACTGACGCCGCCGCCGAACACATTCCCAACCTCGATCTCCTCAAGGCTGAGCTGAGGAGCTATCACGACTGCACCTGCTCCTGCGGCTGCTACGCCCACGATCTCAATCTCCAGGCCGACCGCGCCATCGACTTTCTGCGCCGCCGAGTCGCTCACCGCCGCCCGCATGAAAAGCAGGCCATGGTCTTCGACATCGACGAAACCACGCTCTCCAACTACCGCGAGCTGTTGCAGTCCGGCTTCACGTATCGCAAGCCGGAGTTCGATGCGTGGGTCAATTCCGCCCAGGCGCCCGCAATTCCCGGCAGTCTGCGCATCTACAGGGTAGCCCGGCGCCTCGGCGTGGCTGTCTTCTTCATCACCGGCCGCCCCGTGTCGCAGCGTGCCGCCACTGAACGCAACCTCCGCGCCCAGGGCTTTACAAGTTGGCAGGGACTGACCTTGCGGCCGGTCTCGACCGCGAGGGAATCCGTTGAAGCCTACAAGTCAGCGGCCCGTTCCCACATCATCGCCCAGGGTTACACGCTCGTTCTCAACGTCGGCGACCAGTGGAGTGACCTGAAAGGCACACACGAGGCCGAGTACAACGTCAAGTATCCCGATCCCTTCTACTACATCCCATAGCGCCTGGGAGTAGGCTGCTCTCGCTCTGCCGCCGCTGGGCGCAAACAGAGATGAACCCACACGCCGCTTCAATGAATCTGAATTCCTCCGGAGCCAGTCCTGATCCGCACCGTTGGTCCACCGCCGCCGATCTGGCCCGTCACATGGTGGTGTCCTATGCTTCCCTGCACCGTCATCTGCCGGTCCACGTGAATGCCGCCCGACCCGGTGCCGGCGTCCAATGCAAAGCCGGCGTCGCCCGTCGACAGCTCCACGTCCCCTGAGCCGGTGCCGATCCGCCACGGCCCCGACGGCTTGCCCTGTACTTTGATTCCACCCGAACCCGTGTGGGCTTGAAGCGCTCCGTTCACTCCCCGCAAATCGATCGTCCCTGACCCCGTCCTCGCCGTCACGTCGCCCCCGCCTGTTCCCTCCGCCTCAATGCTCCCCGATCCCGTACTCAGCGAATAACCGCCCTTCAAACTGATAGCATGAATGTTGCCCGAACCGGTGTGCAGCCGCGCGTCGGTGCCTACGCCGTTGTCCGTCACGCTCCCCGAGCCGCTTGTTGCATCCAGGTACGCACCGGCCGGCGCCTCAATCTGGTAAGAGATGCTGACGTTGCGCAGGTTTTCGTTGTGTTCGCCGATGCGCACGATGTTCCCTGTCTGCTCGATGGGCGGATGGGCCGCAATCTCCCGCACTCGCGCCTCGTCTCCGCCCCACCCCCAGTTCGATCGCACCCGCCCCAAGATATGAATCCGATTGTCCGTTCCCGACGTGAGCTGGATCGAGCCGGAACCGGTGATCACGGTCAGGTCAACCGTTCCGCTAACCGTCAGTGTGCGCTCAAAGGTGGCCTCTGCGCCCCGCGCCGGAACCGCCGCCAGCGCCAGCGCTCCCGCCATTACCGCCGTGACCGCAAAAAAGCCTCTCATCTCATCCCTCCCTTTCTGCCTTCAGGAAACGGATACGCATGGTACCAACTTCCGGTTCCGGCAATTTGTTCCGGCATCCGCCGTGTGCATCTGCCGGAAGCCGAAATCCAGACGCAATAAGCGAAACCTGCCTGCGTGTTCTGGAACCTGCTTTCGCTTCAATGCTATTCTCACCGCAGATGCACGGCCTACCGTTGCTCAAATCTGTCGCCGTGGCCATGCTCATCCTGGCCAACGCCTTCTTTGTGGCCGCTGAGTTTGCCCTGATCTCCGTCCGCGACGCGCGCATCGAGCAACTCCTCGCCGCCAAGGTTCCGGCCGCGCGCGCCGTGCGCCGCCTGCAGCGCAACATTGACGATCTGCTGCCCGCCGTGCAGCTTGGCGTCACCCTTTGTTCGCTGGCGCTAGGCTGGATCGGCGAACCTCTTGCTGCCTCCATTCTCGCTGGCTGGCTGGGCGCGCTGCCCCACGCCCGCTTCTATGCCCACGTGGTCGCTATCACCCTCGGTTTGGCCCTTATCACCTATCTCACCGTCGTCATCGGCGAACTAGTCCCCAAAGCCATCGCCCTGCGCCGCGCCGAAGGGCTCGCCATGATGGTCGCCCCGCCCATGCTGGCCTTCATGACCATGGTCCGGCCCGCCGTCCACCTGCTGCGCAGCTCCGCCGCCGCGGTTCTGCGCGTCTTCAACCTGCCACTCACAGAGCGCGCCGAGGTGCACTCCGCCGACGAGCTCAAATTCATCGCCACCGCCGCCCGCCGCATGGGTCTGTTGCCCGCATTTCAAGAGACGATCATCCACCGCGCCCTTGAACTCGATGACGTTCCCGTGCGCGAGATCATGATCCCACGCCAGAAGATCTTTTCGCTGCCCTCCAACATGCCCGTCGAGGAGGCGGCCGCCCGCATCGCCGCCCGCCATCACTCCCGCGTTCCCGTCTACGACGAAACCCGCGGTCCCGAGCACATTATCGGCGTTATCTACGCCCGCGATCTGGCACGTCTGCTCTTCTTCCGGGCTTCTGCACCGCGGCACAGCGCCGATGCTCTGCTCCAGCCCGGTCCGGGTGCATCCGGCTCAGCCGCTGCTCCGGTTGCGTCCGCGGCCACCCCCATCTCAACATCACTGGAACCCGCTCCCGCTCATGTGAAATTCCACCCTACCTCCGCCATGACCACGATCACTCCCGAAGCTGCGCCAAGCAGAGCACCCACGGCAACCCCTGCCCGATTGAACCCTCCCTTTGTCGATCTCAAGCTCGCCCAGGTCATGCGCGATATCCTTATCATCCCCGAGACCAAATCCGTGCTCGATCTCCTGCGCGAGTTCCAGCACCGCCGCCGCCATCTCGCCATCGTGGTGGACGAGTACGGCTCTGTCGTCGGCCTAGTCACCTCCGAAGACGCCATCGAACAGCTTGCCGGCGAATTCGAAGACGAGTTTGACGCACCTGCCCAGCCCATCCTCACCACTGCCACCGGCGCGCTGCTGATGGACGGCGGCGTCAACCTTCGCGACCTCGAAACCCAGATGGATTGGCGCCTGCCCCGCGACGGCGGCGTGGAGACGCTAGCCGGATTCCTCCTCTACCGCCTCGGCCACATCCCCAAGCCCGGCGAATCCGTCGTCCACGAGGGCCGCCGTCTGACCGTAGCTGTCATGGACGGCCGCCGCATCGCCAAGATCCGCGTCGAACCAGTACGCAGTGCAACTCCACCATCTCAAAACTGAAGACTTCTTGCGCCCATAGCCGGCGTACCATGATCTCGCCACTGCAGCCGGCGATCCGCGCCGCAACTGCGCAGCTACGCCCCATTGACTGAACTCTTATAGGCAGCGAGGCTGGCCGCCACAGCACATTCAGCCCACCGGAGCCGGCGCTTAGCGTATCAGAGCGCTGACGTGCGCGCCGATATAGTACGGCCAAACGACGATTGCCAGAACGCCCTTCCAGAAGCTCAGGCGCAGATACCCGATGGTGAAGAGCCAGGCGGCAAACCACAGCATTCCCGCCAGCGAGTGCTGTTCGATCCTGATCTTGGGCGCATTCTTCGTGCAGGCTTCTGTTCCCACAGCCAAACCTCCGGCGCGTTTGCTTCCGAGTCTGAGCCGGTGCAGTTCCCGAGTCTGTGACGCTTGGCACCGAGACTGGTGGGTTCGCGGGATCTGCGCTGCTGGCGAAGGAGACCTGCGTTGCCGACAAGCGTGTTCCCTCCCGCTCTCGTCGCATGGAAGTGCAATTCAGTCCAGAAGTCGAATCGCGCCGGGCCGTGCGCGCGGCGCGGCGGCCCGGAACGTCAAAAATCCTTGACCCACGAACTGGTGGGCGAGCGGTTGCGGCGCATTCTGGGTTAGCACCTCTGGAACCGCAGTAATATCCGGTTATGCAGAACGCCCGGCGCATGACGGGCAATTGCAGAAGGGACAACGTTTACTGTCCCCGTCCCGCTTCACAACGAGGTGCGGCGGGGCACGCCGCAGGGCAGGATCCGCCAATCCAGGCTTGCCAAATCCTTCTTTGAGTCTGACTAACATTGGGCCAGTCACGCGTTCGCTTCGCACCCGGCTGCTAGAATTTCCTTTGAGTCCCAACAGAGAGAGACACTGCGTGGCCACAACCCAATCAGTCTCAACGAAATCTCCGCTCACCTTTCAAGACCTGCTCTTCCGTTTGCAGGCATTCTGGGCCGAGCGAGGCTGCGTGCTCCAGCAGCCCTACGACGTGGAGGTAGGCGCGGGCACCATGGCGCCGGAGACCTTTCTGCGTGTGCTCGGACCCAAACCTTACCGCGTCGGCTACGCGCAGCCCTCGCGGCGGCCTGCCGACGGCCGCTACGGCGAAAACCCCAACCGGCTCTTCAAGCACACCCAGTTCCAGCTCATCCTCAAGCCGCCGCCGGAGAACGTGCAGGAGCTTTACCTGGAGTCGCTCGAAGCCATGGGCATCGACCTCGCGCACCACGACCTGAAGTTCGAGGAGGACAACTGGGAGTGGCCCGCGGGCGGCGCTTGGGGCGTGGGCTGGCAGGTGATGCTCGACGGACTGGAGATCACCCAGTTCACTTACTTCCAGCAGTGCGGCGGTCTCGACCTCGATCCCATCTCGGCCGAGCTCACCTACGGAATGGAGCGCATCGCGGCGTTTCTGCAGGACGTGGATTCGATCTACGACATCGTGTGGGCGCGCGATCCCGAAACCGGCGCCGCGGTCACCTACGGCGATGTGCGTCTGGCCGAGGAGCTGCAATTCTCTGTCTACGACTTCGAGACGGCCGAGATCGACAAGCTCTGGACACACTTCAATCTGTACGAGGCCGAAGCGCAGACGCTGCTCACGCAAGCAAACTCGCTGATGGCCGGCGCAACCGCCAATGCCGTGGAGAAGCGCCGCTTTCCGCTGCTGGCCACGTATGAGCTGGCGCTCAAATGCTCGCACCTGTTCAACCTGCTCGATGCGCGCGGGGCCGTCAGCGTCACCGAGCGCGTGGGCGTCATTGGCCGCATCCGCAATTTGGCGGTGGGCGTGGCGAAGGCGTATGCGCAACAGCAAGCTGTGGAAACGAGTTCTTAGATCTCGGCTCCCGGCTTTCAGCTTGCTGGTTACACATGGATACCGCTTCAGGCAGCACGAAAGAAGCTGACGGCTGAAGGCCGAAAGCACATTCGGCCATAGAAAAGTTTAGGAAGTGCGCGAACTTATGTCTGATTTCTTATTTGAACTCGGCCTCGAAGAGGTCCCCTCCCGCATGATCGCCGCCGCGGAAGCCGAGTTGGGCCGCCGCGTCAACGATCTGCTCACGCGCGAGCGGCTGCTCGCCGAGGGCGGCAAGCTCAGCACCTACTCCACGCCGCGCCGCCTGGCTGTTCTGGCCGAAGGGGTTCTGGACAAGCAAGCCGACACCGAGGAGCAGTTGACCGGCCCCTCATGGAAGGTGGCCTTTAAGGACGGAGCGCCCGCACCCCCTGCCCAGGCTTTTGCCAAGAAGGCCGGCGTCCCAGTCGCCGCTCTCCAGAAGATCTCCACCCCCAAGGGCGAATATGTGAGCGCGACGGTCAAGCGTCCCGGCCGCACCGCGGCTGCGATCCTGGCCTCGGAACTGCCCAAGGAGGTCCTCGCTCTTTACTGGGCCAAGAACATGTACTGGCGCGCGGGAAAGCCGGAGCGATTCGTCCGCCCGGTGCGCTGGGTGGTGGCCCTGCTCGACGCCAAGATCGTTCCCCTCGAAATCGCCGGCATCGCCGCCGGCCGCGAAAGCCGCGGCCATCGCGTACTGCACGGAGCAAAGCCCGTCGTCATCGACACGGCACGGAACTACTCCAAAGCTCTGCGCGGCGCAGCTGTGGTTGTGGAGGTTGCCGAGCGGCGTCAGATCATCCGCAAGGCCCTGGACGCCACCACGCGCACTATCCCCGGCGCGCGCTGGCGCGAAGACGAGCCGCTGGTCGAAACCGTCGTTCATCTCACCGAGTGGCCCACGGTCATCCTGGGCGGCTTCGAGCCCGAGTACCTGGCCCTGCCCGAAGAAGTCCTGGTCACCGTCATGCGCGACCACCAGAAGTATTTCGCCGTGGAAGACGCAAACGGCAAATTGGCGCCGCATTTCCTCGCGGTGCTGAACACGCGCGTGGATGAGAAAGGTGCGGCCATCATCCGCCACGGCAACGCCCGCGTGCTCCGCGCCCGCTTCAAGGATGCGCGCTTCTTCTGGGACTTCGACCAGAAGACGCCGCTGGCCACACGCGTCGAGAGCCTGGAACACGTCACCTTCCAGAAGGAGCTGGGCAGCTACGCCTGGAAGACCGAGCAAAACCTGCGGGTCACTGAAAATCTGACCCGTAAGCTGTACAGCGACTACAGCGTCTCCTTTGACATGTACCGGCTGACGAACGCCGTGCGCCTGGCCAAGACCGACCTCACCACCGAGCTGGTAAAGGAGTTTACCGAGCTGCAAGGGGTGATCGGCGGGCTCTACGCGCGCGCGCAGGGATTGGGCGAAACGGTCGCCCGCGCCATCTACAGCCAGTACATGCCTGCTTCAACCGAGGATGCCATTCCGGCCACCGTCGAAGGCCAGGTGCTGGGACTGGCCGATCGCATCCAGACCATCACGGCCATGTTCGCCATCGGCAACGCGCCCACCGGCTCCAAAGATCCATTCGCCTTGCGCCGCGCCGCCAACGGCGTGGTGAAGATCCTGGCCGAGTCGAAGCTGCCGCTGACGCTGACTGAGGTTGTGGATGCTGCCGCGGCAGGCGAGAGCGGCAACAAGGATAACCGGGAGCAGGTCGCGACCTTCCTGCGCGAGCGGCTGAACTTCTACCTGAAAGATGTGCGCGGCTTCGCCTACGACGTAGTGAACGCGGTGCTGGCCGCGGACGCCGACGACGTGCGCGACGCCATCGCCCGCGCCCGGGCCCTCACCGCGGTGCGCGGCTCCGAGGACTTCGCCGCCATCTCCGCCGCCTTCAAGCGCATCAAGAACATCCTGCGCCAGGCTGCGGAAAAGGGCTTTGCCGTGGGTTCCCCTGTGGGCGTTCAACTCGCGCCCGATGCGCGGCGGCTCGCCGACGAGGCCGCCACGCTGGCGCCCGAGGTAGCGAGCCTGCGTCAACTGCGCACTTACAGCGAGGCGCTCGCCCTCATCGCCACGCTGCGGCCCGCCGTGGACATGTTCTTCGACAAGGTGATGGTCCTCGACCCAGACGAGAAGCTTCGCGGCGCGCACCTGGGACTCATCAGCGCTGTCCTCAGCAACTTCTCCACCATCGCCGACTTCAGCGAGATCGTCGTCTCCTAGCTGCCATCAGCGCCCGTCGAGAAACGCGCGCACCTGCGGGTCCAGTGTCGCTGCTTCGCAGGTCGGGGCCTCGTGGCCGCAGTCTCCGTGGAGCAGGATGACCTTCGCTCCGATCCGGCGCGCGAAGTGGAGCGCTGGCTGCGGATTGACCATGTGATCTTGTGCCGAGGAAACGATCAGCACCCGTGCCTTCACCCTTTTGGCCGCAGCCTCCATCGAGCCGCCGTGCGCCACATCGAGATGAATGATCGCGTTAAGCTGCGCGAGCCAGTCGTTGGCATCGAAGGGCAGAATGCCTTTGCTGAGCCATCCCCGGTAGTCTTTCTCGACTGCGGTCCGCGAATGGGTGCGTACAAAGTTCTCCGGCGTGGTCAGGTTCAGTTGCCAGATCAGCTCGGCGAGCGGAACCGGCGGTGATTGCGCATAGCGGCCGTGCTGCCAGGCGGGATCGGATTCGATAGCGTACATATCGGTGCGATGCAGCAGCAGGTCGCGGCTGTTGGGGCGCGGTGATCCGACGATGGGGATTGCTTCGTCCATGAATCCGGGATAGTCCACCATCCACTCGAAGGTCTGTTGGCCACCCATGGAGATCCCAATCACGGCGTGCAGGTGTTTCAGATGGAGGGTCTCCGTCGCCAGACGGTATTCGGCATTCACCATGTCCTGCTCGGTGAAGGCCGGGAAGTCCGTGCCATGCTGCGTGACGGAGTTGGACGGCGAGGAGGAAACGCCGTCGCCGAGCGCATCCACCGCGATTACGAAGTACTTTGCCGGATCCACCAGCTTGTTGGCACCGACTGAAGCAACCAGTTGCGCGCTGGTGCCGCCGAACCAGGTAGGGAAGAGAACGGCATTGGAATGCCGCGCGTTCAGCTTGCCCCACGTCCGGTAACCCAGGCGGCAATCCTTGATCTCTTTGCCACTCACCAGCTTGCAGAATCCCAGGTTGGCAAAGTGCAGTTGGCCGGCGGCGGCAGGCGACTGCGCCTGGCCGGCTACGGACATAGAAACCAACACAGCAGCGGACAGAAACAGAAAGGACAGGGATCGGAAGGCGAGTTTACGCATGCAGACGAGTGTACATTCAGGCGCCGGCGCGCCTTTCGCTGCTATACCGGGACCACAAGGGCGGCACGCTCCACGACAACTTCCCACGCGCCGCCGGCATCAGGGGCGTTCTCGCAGCCCAAACTTTGGCGTTTGCGGTCCGCGTCATCCGTGGCCGACGCCTCGAATCACGCCGATGAGAAATACTCCTGCGAGGACCAGCAGAAGCTGCTGCACCACGGTTGCGGGATGGACGTCGCGGTGGAGGGCCGGGATCAGATCGGCCATGCCGATGTAAAGAAAACTTGCCGCCGAAACCGCCAGGACAAAGGGAATGATCTGCTGCACCTGCGCAATCGCGAAATAGGTCAGCCCTGCGCCGAGCAGAGTGGTGGAGGCTGAGAGCGAGTTGTAAGCGAATGCTCTTGCCCGTCCATAACCGCTGTTCAGCAGAATTCCAAAATCACCGAGTTCCTGAGGAACTTCGTGGGCAATGATCGCCACCGTTGTGGAGATTCCAAGTTCCATCGATTGCAGAAACGTGGAAGCAATGACCACGCCGTCAACGAAGTTATGGAATGCATCGCCGACCAGGATGAGGGTGCCGGATGAGTCGTGAAGCTGGCATCCTGGCTGGTGGCAGTGGCGCCAGATCAGCAGCTTCTCCAGTGAGAAGAAGACCAGGATCCCCACGAGCGTGGTGAGCAGGACCGGAGATGCGTCCGCGCCTGCGAGAGCGCCGGGGAGCAGTCCGAGAAAGGCGCTGGCCAACAGCGTGCCTACGGCGAAACTGACCAGCCGCGGCACCATGTTACTGCAAAAACTTTGACTAGAAAACAGAAGAAGCGCGGACGCAGCAACAACGCCTACGCTCGCGATAAGCGCGGCAACGGCAATTGACCAGACGAGCATGGCGACTGCCTCCTTGCGGCCGGTTTCTGGATCGATTGTTATCCTGGTTATACAACGGTTTGCGCTCGGTGGAAGCACTTCATGTGAAATATCAGGTGCCGATTCGTGAGCCTGCGGGTGGTTGAGCGTTTCTACCCAAGCTGCCTTGGAGCGCAATCCTTAC
>JAJZNH010000499.1 GCA_021811745.1 Acidobacteriota bacterium | reverse complement strand
TTTACGAGAAGCAGCAGGCGGCACTGGAGGTGACGGCGGGCATCACCGGCGAGGTGGCCCCGCTGCCGACGCCGGTGCAAGTGGGCGAACGCGTGACGGCGGGAACCTCCCTGGCCGAGGTGATCCAACTGGACAAGCTCAAGGCCCAATTGCAGATCGCCGAGACCCAGGCCCACGATATTCAGCTTGACCAGATGGCGTTCGTCGACACCCACAACGGCATCGTCCCCGGCCACGTCTCCCGGATTGATCCCACGGTTTTGAACGGAACGCGCACGGTGGACGTAACACTCGACGGACCACTGCCACAGGGCGCGGTAGCGCAGCTCAGCGTGGACGGAACCATCGATCTGGCGAAGCTCCACGACGTGATGTACGTGGGCCGGCCGGCCCTGGCCAACGAGAACTCGACCATCAGCCTGTTTAAGATCGATCCCGACGGCAAGGGCGCTACGCGCGTGTCGGTGAAGGTGGGCCGCGCCTCGGTGAACGACATCCAGGTGCTCTCGGGGCTCAAGGAAGGCGATACGGTGATTCTTTCCGACATGTCGCGCTACGACAACGTGGACCACATACGCTTGGATTGAACAAGGTAAGGAATCGGGGAATAGGGTACCGGAAGCAATGAGGGGGCGCTAGGGTGCGGCACTGGCAGCTGGTATCTGACAACTGACTGCTGTTTCAGGAGGATGGCATGGCAACGGACGGCACATTGATTGAGACCGAGGATCTGACCAAGATCTTCTACACCGACGAAGTGGAGACGCATGCGCTCTCCGGCATTCACCTGACCATCCGGCGGGGCGAGTATTTGGCCATGTCGGGTCCGTCGGGGTGCGGCAAGTCCACGCTGCTTTCGATCCTCGGACTGCTCGACACGCCCACGCGGGGCAAGTATCTCCTCAACGGAAAGCCCGTCGAGAACCTGAGCTTCAGTGAGCGCTCGCGCATCCGCAACCAGGAGATCGGCTTCATCTTCCAGAGCTTTAACCTCATCGGCGACCTCACCGTGGAGGAGAACGTGGCGCTGCCGCTCACCTACCGCTCCGGCATGGCGGCGGCCGAGCGCAAGCGGCGCGTGAAAGAAGCGCTGGAGCGCGTGAACATGGCGCACCGCATGAGGCACTATCCGGCGCAGCTCTCCGGCGGCCAGCAGCAGCGCGTTGCCGTGGCCCGCGCCCTGGCTGGTTCGCCCTCGATCCTGCTGGCCGATGAGCCCACCGGCAACCTGGACTCGAAGAACGGCGAGGCGGTCATGCACCTGCTCGCCGATCTGCATCGCGAAGGTTCCACCATCTGCATGGTCACACACGATCCCCGCTTTGCGCGCCACGCCGAGCGCGAGGTGCACCTGTTCGACGGCAAGGTGGTCAGCGAGCAGGAGCTCAAGAAGCTGGAAGAGGAAGTCGAGGCATAACAGCAGGGAACAAGAGGACAAGGGGACGAGGGGACCGGTGTCTACCGGTTGCTTGTTGCCGTCCGCCTACACAAGCCTGGAACCAAGTTTCATGTCAAGCGCCAATGGACGGGGAGGTTCAGGATGCTGCTTCAGGACCTGCGTTATGCGCTACGCCAGTTGCGGCGTGCGCCCGGATTTGCGTTTACTGTGACGCTCACGCTTGCGTTGAGCGTCGGCGTGGCCACGGCGGTGTTTTGCGTGATCTATACGACGATCCTGCAGCCGCTGCCGTATTCGCATCCCGGCCGGATCGTCAGCGTGGAATCGCGGAGCCAGAGCGGATATTTCCAGCCGGCATCGTGGCCCAGTTTCAAGGATGAGCGCGCGCAGGCGACGGCGTTTACGGCACTCGCAGGCTACGTGGACTTCTTCAAGGTCACAATGGCTACGGCATCAAGCGGACCGACCTTGCTGCGCAGTGTGCAGTCCACCGACAACTTTTTCAAGGTCTTCGGCGTGCGGCCCATGCTGGGACGCACCTACCTTCCCGGCGAGGAGCAGCAGGGTAGGAATAGCGTCGCGGTGTTGAGCTACGGCGCATGGAAAAACTACTTCAACGGAGACCGCAGTGTTTTGAATCGGACGGTGACGATCGACGGCCGCGCCTTTACCGTCATTGGCGTCATGCCCGCCGGATTCGCCTTTCCGATCAGTGACCGGAACGCTGTCTATATACCGCTCCAACTCGACGAGCCGGGGATGAATGGCCGTGGCAACCATTGGCTGCAATCCGTGGCGCGTCTCAAGGAAGGCGTTTCCATCCAGCAGGCCCAGGCCGATTTAGCGCACGTTTTTGCGAATATGGGTGCGGCGTTTCCGGATACGGACAAAGGGCGCACAGTACAGCTTGAGCCTTTGGCTGCGAGCGTAACGAGTAAGAGCCGCGGGCCGCTGTGGACGCTGCTGGGCGCCGTGCTTGCCGTGCTCTTAATTGGCTGCGTGAACGTGGCAGGATTGCTGCTGGTTCGGGGCGTGAAGCGCGAGCGCGAGATGGGCATGCGCGTGGCCATCGGCGCGGACCGCTCGCGGCTGCTGGCCCAGGGATTGACGGAGGGACTGCTGCTGGCCGCGCTGGGAGCCGCGGGCGGCCTGGCGGTGGCGTGGACAAGCATCCGCTTGATGCGCGCGTTCCTGATTCGCGCCTTGCAGCGAGGCGCCAACGTTCATCTGAATTGGACGGTGCTGGCCGCCGGAATGGCTGTCGCCATGATCGCCGCGCTGGCGTCGTCGCTCTATCCGGCGCTGCGTCTCTCGCGCATCGACCCCAACTCCGTGTTGAAAGCAGGAGGCGGCGCGGGCATGGGCCGTACGCAGCATCGGGTGCGCTCAGGATTTATCGTCACCCAGGTTGCGCTCACCATGGTATTGCTCGCCGTCGCTGGATTGCTGATCCGCATGGTCACCCACTACCGCGACGCCGATCTGGGCTTCGATCCCGCACACATCCTCACCACCCAGATCAATCTTGCACCGGCACGCTACCAGAGCAGCGACCCAATCGCCAATTTCTATCAGCCACTCTTAGATCGCGTGGCGCAGATTCCCGGAGTGGGTGCGGTGGGGGCAATCAACATCCTGCCGATCCAAAGCTGGGGTTCGAATACCGACATTCATATTGCCGGGCAGCCGCCTTCTCCGCCTAACGAGGAACGGCTTGCCGAAATCCGCCTCGTTTCCGCCGGCTACTTCCGCGTCTTCGGAGTTCCGCTCCTTGCCGGCCGCATGCTCTCGCCGAGCCTGGATAGGGCCGGCAACGCCTCCACCGTTGTGGTGAATGAGGCGTTCGTGAAGAAGTTCATTCCTGCCGGGCTGGACCCCACTGCACAGCGCATCGAGGACGACCCCGACGCAAAGAAGTGGACGCGAATTGTCGGCGTAGCCGGCAACGTGCGCCAAGACATCTACAGACCGACGCTGGCCGAACAGGACTGGCTCATGAACGAGGTACCGCCAAAAGAGCGCCCCGGCACGCTGGACAACATGGTGCTGGTGCTTCGCTTTAACGGCAATGCTGCCGCTTCCATCGTTCCGGCGCTGCGCAGCGCGATCCACAACATCGATCCGACGGTTCCGTTCATTGAGCCGGAGACCATGACTCAGGTGGTCTCTGAAACGCTGGTCTTCCAGCGCTTGGAGAGCTGGCTTTTCAGCATCTTTGCCGGCCTCGCCCTGGCGCTGGCGCTGGTTGGGCTCTACGGATTGCTGAGCCACGAGGTCGAGCAGGGCACACGCGAAATCGGCGTGCGCATGGCGCTGGGCGCCACGCGGGCCGGCGTTGTCACCATGGTCATGCAGCGCGTGATGAAGTTGCTGGTTGTGGGCGCCGTTGCCGGCCTCGTCCTGACTGTTGCCGTGCGCAAGATCATCGGCATGGTCATCTACTTCAACGCGCAACACGAGGCGCTGCCGTTCGGCCTGTTGGCGCTGGCGCTGGTTGCGGCCGGTCTGCTGGCGGCGCTCGTCCCGGCGGCGCGTGCCGCTTCCATCGATCCGATCACCGCGCTGCGTAACGAATAACTGGCGCAAGGAGGCGCGATGAACAACCTGTGGCAGGACATCGGCTACGCGCTGCGGCAGTTGCGCAAGTCGCCGGGGTTTACGTTCCTCGCGGTGCTGACGCTGGCGCTGGGCATCGCCGCTAACAGTACGATCCTGAGCTGGATCAGCGGAACGCTGTTCAACTCCGTGCACGGGGGAGCGCGTACCTCAGAGATGGTGACCATCATGCGCGGCGAGCGCAGCGAAAGTCCGCAGCCGCCGTTTTCGTATCCGGATTTCGTCGACCTGCGGGCACAGGCGAAGTCCTTCTCCGGGATGCTGGCCTATCATGAGGACTTTGTTTCGATCACCGGTATGGGGATGCCCGAGCGGATCTACGGGGACCTGGTCACAGCGAATTACTTTGAGGTGCTCGGGGTGCATCCCATTCTGGGGCGAAGCCTGCTGTTGACGCGTGCCAACGAAGCGGGAAGCAATCCTGTGGCCGTGCTGGGCTACGGGTTGTGGCAAAGCCATTTCGGAGGCGATCCCAACATCATTGGAAAGCCGATCGAGATCAACCTGCACCGGTTCACGATTGTGGGGGTAGCGCCCAAGGGTTTCACCGGGTGCGCGCCGGGGTTGAAGGAGGACATTTTTCTGCCCCTGGGAGATATAGGCGAGGTGTGGAACTGGCATCCGCTGGAAGATCGCAGCCAGTCGTTTCTCAACGTGCTGGCGGTGCTGCGCCCAGGCGTCAGCCGCCAGCAGGCGCAGAGCGAAGCGAGCACGATCATGCAGCGCCTCGTGGCTCGCTACCCGGATGCGCATCGCGGCAACAACCAGATCTCGCTCGACCCGCTGTGGCGCTCGCCGTTTGGGGCCAACGTGTATTTCGCGGGGACGCTGCCGATTCTGCTGGCGCTGGCGGGGGTTCTGCTGCTGCTGGCCTGCGCCAATGTGGCTAATCTGCTGCTGGTGCGCGCGGTCTCGCGGCGCCGCGAGTGGGCGATCCGGCTGTCGCTGGGGTCGAGCCGGTGGAGGCTGGTCCGCCAGCTCATGGTGGAGAACACGATTGTGGCGCTGTTGGGCGGCGCAACGGCCCTGGTAGCCACGGGATGGACGGCGCGGTTGCTGGGCTCTTTTTTGCCTCCGACCGCTGCTCTTCCTCTCGATATCAACGGCAAGGTGGGCGGCGCGGTGATGCTGGCTACGTTCCTCATCTCGGCTTTGACCGCCGTGGTCTCGGGCGTGGCGCCGGCGCTGCGCGCCTCGGCTCTTTCTCCGGTGACGGTGCTCAAGGACGAGACGCTGAGCGCCGCGGGCGGGCTGCACAAGTCGCGCCTGGCTTCAGGGCTGGTGGTTACGCAGGTGGCGCTGTCGTTGGTGCTGCTGGCCTGCGCGGGGCTGTTTGTGCGCAGCCTGAGAAAGGCGCAGGAAGCCGATCCCGGCTTCGATCCCAACCACGTTTATCTGGCCACCTTCGATCTCAGTCCCTTCAGTTACTCCGCTACGAAGGGCTGGGAGTTCGATCGCCAACTGCTGGCGCGCGTGAAGGCGCTGCCCGGCGTTCAAGCCGCCACGCTGGCCGACTTTTCGCCGCTCAGCTTTACGATTCACTCCGAGGGCGTGATGCCGGAGGGCTACGTGCCTCATCGGCACGAAACCATGGAAGTTGACAGAGGCATCGTCGGGCCGGACTACCTGAAGACGATGCG
This sequence comes from Acidobacteriota bacterium, assembly GCA_021811745.1. The sequence continues at coordinate 4,887 of JAJZNH010000499.1, read as the reverse complement.
CACGCCGCTCGTGGAGGGCCGCGGCTTTACCGATGCCGATAACGCCGGTTCGCAGCGCGTGGCTATCGTGAATCAGGCTTTTGTGAACCGCTACTGGCCGGGCCAGGACGCCATCGGCAAACGTGTTCAGGACGGCAGCTACTCGTACACGGTGGTAGGCGTGGCGGCCAACGCCAAATACCGCCGTCTGGTGTACGATTCCGCGCCGCTGATCCTTACGCCGCTGTTCCAGCGCTTCGGAAGCAAGCTCATCCTGCATGTGCGCGTGAACGGGGATCCGGCGGCGTTCGATTCCGCGATTGAGCGCACTGTCCACGATCTCAATCCCAATTTGCCGCTCTACGGAGTGACCACGCTGCGGCAGAGTATGCAGATGGGAAGTGTCTTCGAGCGCATCGCCGTGGCCTTGGCCGGCTCCTTCGGATTGCTGGCCATGATGCTGGCCGCGGTGGGCATTTACGGCGTGATTGCCTACACTGCCAAGCAGCGAACCCACGAGATCGGCATTCGTATGGCGCTGGGCGCTGCACGCGGCGATGTGCTCCGGCATATCTTGCGGCAGGGTTTGAGACTGGTCCTCATGGGGCTTGCCGGAGGATTGGTGGTTTCCTTCGCCGTTACGCGCTTCCTGCGCGGATTGCTCTTTGGTGTGGGCGCCACTGACTGGCTTACCTTCGTCACCGTCTCAGCTGTGCTCTGCGCGGTGGCGCTGGCAGCTTGCTATTTGCCCGCGCGGCGCGCTGCGGCAGTTGAACCGATGGAGGCTTTGCGGATTGAATAACAACGCTTGACGAAGCGCCAATGGCGTTGAAAGACATCCTTCAGGGGCCATCGCCCCGATAGTTTTGTTGACTTTGACGGCACGGATTTGGCCGTGCCCTTTCAAAACTGATCTGTGAGCAGGCATCACTTTTGCCGAGCTCGATCAAGAGCAACTTGCACCGCGGGCTGATAGGCCCCTCGCCAGGAGAAGCAGAGATGAATTCGTTCTTTTTCGACCTCCGGTTCGCGCTGCGCCAGTTGCGCAAGTCCCCCGGGTTTGCGCTCACCGCGGTGCTCACGCTGGCCTTCGGCATCGGCGCCACTACGGCGATCTTCTCCATCGTCGAGGGTGTGCTGCTGCGGCCCTTGCCGTTTGCCGATCCCGGCCGGCTGGTGGTGCTGTCGGATATTTTGCAGGGCGCAAATGTAGGTGGCAACGGCGAGGTGGGCGTGACCATTCCGGAGATCCTCACCTACGAGCGCGACACGCGGGGCTTCGCCGCCTTGGGTGGATATGAACGGACGGGCTACGAGCTTTCCGGCGCGGGCGCGCCGGCCGAGATCAGCGCGGCGCGAGTCACGGCCAGCATCTTTCCCCTGCTGGGTGTGGCGCCCCTGATGGGCCGCACCTTTACACAGCAGGAGGACGACACCAGCCAGCAGGTAGCCGTGATCAGCTACGCGATGTGGCATAGCCGCTTCCATAACGATCCGCACATTGTAGGGCACACGATCGAACTCAACCGCAAAACCTACCAGATTATCGGCGTGATGCCGCGGGAGTTCGAGTTCCCGCTCGTCCCCGGCCAGATGGACCAGAGCCGCCTGTGGACGCCGCTGAGCCCCACGCACGATGAAATGACAACGGGCGCGGCCAGTTGGTGCTGCGGGATGGTGGGGCGGCTCGAGCCGGGTGTGAGCCCCGCGCAGGCGCAGCAGGCTGCCGAGCGCGTGGCGCAACAAATTACGCGCAACTTTCCCGCTTTCATGAACAGCCTGAGTATCCGCGCCGTGGTTCGTCCTCTGGCCGAAGACACAGTGGCGCAGGCTCGTCCGTTGCTGCGTATGCTGTTTCTAGCCGTGGCCGTGGTGCTGTTCATCGCCTGCGCCAATCTCGCCGGATTGTTGCTGGTGCGTGTGCTGCGCCGCCGGCAGGAGATCGCCGTGCGCCTGGCGCTAGGCGCCAGCGGCGCGGACGTGGTCCGCCAGGCGCTGATTGAGACCCTGACGCTTAGCGCCTCTGGAGGGCTTCTTGGATTGGGGTTGGCTGCTGTAGCGCTGCACGCGGGCGTCAGCCTTTTGCCGGAGACGCTGCCCCGCGTCCAGTCCATCCGTCTGGATTGGCATGTGGTGGTCTTTGCACTCGGCGCAGCCCTTCTCACCGGCCTGCTATGCGGCTTGGTCCCCGCATTCGCCGCCGCGCGCACGGCCGTGAACGAGGCTCTGAAGGAAGGCGGGCGCACGGGCACTGCGGGCGGCAGCCACGCGCGGCTGCGCTCGGCGCTGGTGGCGGCCGAGATTGCCGTAGCCCTCGTGCTGCTGATCGCTTCCGGTCTGCTGCTGCGCAGCTTTGAGAAGCTGCGTAACGTTGATCTGGGTTTTCACACCGATCATAGGTTGACCGCGGACTATAACCTACCCCAGAGGCAATACTCGACACAGGCCGCCATCGACACATTCAATGACGAATTGCTTAGCAAACTTAAGCAATTGCCGGGCGTTGCGACCGTAGGTGTCACGTCGTATCTGCCTGCCTCGGGGATCGACGGCAGCACCGCATTCGTGGCCGACGGTTACGTTGCGCCCAAGGGTGCTTCTACTTTGAATCTTTCCTGGCCCTCCCAGGTGATGGGCGATTACTTCCATGCGGCGGGGATTCCGCTGCTGCGCGGGCGTGTGTTTGCCAAGGCCGACAACGCGAAATCGCCGTTGGTCTGCGTCGTCAACCACGCGCTCGCCTCACACTTTTGGCCCGGTCAGGACCCTATCGGCAAGCGCGTGCGCTGGGGCATGAAGGAGACGCCCACACCCTGGATGACCGTGGTCGGCGAGATCGGCGACATCAAGCAGACTTCAGCCGCAGAGGCCACCAGGTACCAGATTTATCAGCCCTCCAGCCAAAACGCGGCTTCATTTGGCTCACTGATGCCTGCGGATGCGCTCACTGCGCAGAGCGGCTTCATTGTATTGCGTACCGCGTTGCCGCCCGAGCAAATGGCAAGTACGCTGCGTGCCACGGTTCGCTCCATCGATCCGCAGCTTCCGCTCATCGACGTGAGATCGATGGATCGCGTAGTAAGCCTAAGTGAGGCCCCGCGCCGCTTCAACGCCGCCCTCGTCTCCAGCTTTGCTGCCGCGGCGCTACTGCTGGCGCTGCTGGGAATTTATAGCCTGGTCGCATTCTCCACCGCCCTCCGTACACAGGAGATGGCGATCCGGCTCGCGCTGGGCGGTCGGCGCATGCACATTTTGCAACTGATTGTTAGCTCAGGCGCGCGGTTGGCGCTGCTTGGCTGCGCCCTGGGCGTGGGCGCCGCATTGTTTGCCACGCGCATGCTCCGCTCGCTTTTATTTGAGGTCCATCCTTTAGACCCCGCCATCATTATTCTGGCGGCGCTGCTGATCTTTGTCATGGCGCTCGCGGCGTCCGTGATTCCCGCCCGGCGCGCTGCGGCCATTGAACCCATGGAGGCGCTTCGGACCGAATAGACTTCTGACCGCATCAATTCGCTTCGTCAGCTTCGCGCCCTCAGGCCTGAAATTCGGACTTGGGGCGCCCGGGCAGTACAAATCCAAGCGGACAGAAATTCAGGACCTTCGCTTTTGAGATCGGAGATATGCGAACACTATGATTGACCTAAAAAACGTGGAACGAAGTTATAAGAACGGCTACACTGAAACCTGGGTGCTGCGGCGCATCGAGCTGACGATCCGTGAGGGCGAGTTTGTCACCGTCATGGGGCCTTCCGGGGCAGGGAAGTCGTCGCTGCTGAACGTGCTGGCCCTGCTCGACGACGGCTGGCGGGGCGAGTACTGGTTTGGCGAAACGCCTGTGCACACGCTCAATCGCAAACAGCGCGCCGACCTGGCACGCCAGCGCACGGGCATGGTCTTCCAGAGCTATCATCTGCTCGACGACCTCACTGTGGCCGAGAACATCGACCTGCCGCTCTCCTACAAGAACCTGCCCGCGAAGAAGAGGCAGGGGATGGTGGCAGACATTCTCGACCGCTTCCGGATCGTGGCCAAGAAGGATCTGTATCCGTCCCAGCTCTCCGGCGGTCAGCAGCAACTGGTAGGTATCGCGCGCGCGGTGGTGCACGCGCCAGCGCTTTTGTTGGCCGACGAGCCCACCGGCAATCTGCACTCCGCTCAGGCCCGCGAGATCATGGAACTCTTCTGCGAACTTAACCGCCAGGGCACGACCATCGTGCAGGTGACGCACTCGGAAGAGAACGCGCGCTACAGCAAGCGCATAGTGGAACTGCACGACGGCTGGGTCACCGGCGACCGGACGCCAACGGAAAAAACCAAGGAGGGCAGCTCCAAGTGAAAAACGTGAAGACGAGATTGCGTAGATACGCCGAGACATCCGCCGCGATTCTTCTATTGCAGGTGAGCCTGGCGCTGGCCGCGCAGCCTGGAGCGACGCAACCTGCGCCTGTCAGCGTGGGGGCCGTGCTGCCTCCGGCGGCGCCGGTGCCGGCCATGAGCCGCGCCGCGGCGGCGCCTCTCTCGCTGGCGCAAGCGATGCAGCAGGCGCAGACGCATCCTCCGGTTATTCAGCCGCCGCCGTTTTTCATACCGATGCCGCACTCGCATAATCCCTTTTCGCCTTATATGCCGGTTACTGTGCCTCCACCCAATCTCACGAACGCGCCACTGCTTTACTCCCTCATTCGCGGTGGAAGGCTTTATCTTTCAATGCGCGATGCAATCGCTCTGGCCATCGAGAATAACCTCGATCTCGCTTATTTCCGCTATAACTTCCCCATTGCGCAAACAGATCTCGCGCGCACCAACGCCGGCGGATTTGCGAATGGCGTCAACATCGGAATCCGGCAAGCGGCTTCGCAAGGCGGCTTCAGCTCTTCGGGCGGCGGCGGAGGTGAGAGTTCGAGCTCG
>JAJZNH010000687.1 GCA_021811745.1 Acidobacteriota bacterium | reverse complement strand
GACAGCCTTTCTCGCCAGCGCACCCTGGACAGCGAAAGCCCGACGGCCAACCCAGATGTTCCAGATAGGGAACGCAGGACATTGCGTCAGCAAACCAAGCGCGAAACTGTTGCCAAGTGGCTGGATAGTCACGCCACAAACCGGGTCTTGACTCGAAAACCTCAACATCTTGAGTCTACTGTATTAAGGCAGCTACCCAACTTTAGACAATAAAGGAGTTACGGCTCATCTTCCACACGCCGGAGCCTCCGGCCCTGAGCCGGATCACCATTGCTTCCGCTCACCATGTGCGCCCGGACGGGTGCGGCCGTTTGCACGGCACTCAACCTACGCCTATTGTGCGCCGGATGCCGGTAATCTTCTGCAAAGGCGTGGGGCGAAGTGGGGCTTGGAGAGGGAGCAGCCCTGCGCTGAAGAACACTACCGCTCGCCCTTACTGCTCACAATCTCACCACTCCTCGTCAACTGAACACAACCAAATCCCAGCCTCGCGCTCTGAATCTTCTGCGCAATGGCCTTAAGGAACAGGTACTACTCCAGTAGCAATAAATTCAGCTTCCAACTCAAAGATATCTCTGGCGAATCCCTGCTCGGTCTCCGATAAGGCTATCTCGAAGTCTTGGGCCGTCATCAGTCCAGAATGAATGAGTGCGTCACGCTCTCTGCGCAATCGTTCGATCTGGTATGCTTCCGCTTCGGCGCTCCGCCCGCTTTGGAGTCCAAGCCGGACACGCGGGACTACGATCACTTCGATGTTGATGAGCCCCATTTCGCGCATCAACCGATACAATTGACGGCCGATCAGCCTGTTGCCGCCACGTTGCACCTGTAGGGCACGGATTGCATTGCGCAAGCCTGCTGCGTGCTGCAATTCCGATGATTCGGAAAGTGAGACTTCGTCGTCTACATCGATGATCACGATACGTCCGCCGGGCCGGGTGACCCGCCGCATCTGAAAGAGCGAAGCCGAAGGGTCTGGAAGATGCTGGAAAAGGAAGCGCGCAGTAGTCAGATCCTGCGTGGCATCGTCGACAGGCAATGCGGTTACATCGCCAGGCAATGTCGCGATGCCGACTCCAACACATCCAGCCAGCGCGCGAGCGATCTCGAGCGCTTGGGCATCGGGGTCGATTGCAGTAACACGGCCATTGGCACCGGCCTGCCAGGCCAAATCAAGAGTCAATGCGCCCGTGCCGGCTCCAACGTCAAGGATGGAACCGGTCAACGTTTGAAACCATGGCATTACTGTCAAGGGGGCAAGACGTTGGAAATGGGTATATACGCTCTGCTTAATCAGCCAACTGTGGAGGCTGTGCTGCTGCGAAAACGATTGGCTGGCATCACTGACACGTTTTATCCAATCTGCGATAGGTTCTTTGCCCACAAATGCCCCGCGCTCTGCCACTCGTATCAGCCGCCACCTCGCCGGCGATAGCTCTGAAGTGCTGCAGACAGTATTACCTTCCCCTAAAAACTATAGTGGGACACCCGATTTCAACAAGCTGAAGAATCTCTGAACAGTCCGGGGCTTGGCCAGCGCAGGAAGATGGGATCTTGCCCCTCTATCAGGGCCGATCATCGAGGTCATTGCTTCCCGCCCAAGCAGAGCTTGGACGGGGCACCCCTCGTCGGCGGGCGAATTTGCAGCGCAGACGGCTTGGCTGGGCCACCAGCGCTTGGGGTATGCTTTGTTGTTCATCCTATGTCATGCGCTGGTAGAATCATCGGCTGCAATTCACTCCGCTACGAAAGCGGGTCACGATTGATGTGGATTTTGACGCAGATGCTTGACTTCATCCATGTTTTTCTCATTAGAGTCGATTGCGTCTTTGAGAATAGCCGTAATCAAGTCCAGATGCAGGATGAAAGACTCTCGCTCGTTTGACGGTCGTGGCAGGCCGCCCAATGAGCACGTCCATTGGGACAACGGAAGTTCTAATACCGATAGCCGCCACCTCCTCTGCCCGATCGCCCGCGGTTGCCGTCGCGTCCCCCACCGCCGGAACGTCCGCCGCCATACCCTCCTCCGCCAAACCCGGAGCTCTTTGGTCTTGCTTCGTTGACGATCAGCGCGCGTCCGCCAACCTCCGCGCCGTTGAGCGCAGCGATCGCAGATTGCGCTTCGCTGTCGTTGGTCATTTCAACAAAGCCGAAGCCTCGCGAGCGTCCACTATCGCGATCGGTTGCGACTTTGGCGCTTTCCACAGTGCCATGCGGCTCGAACAATTGGCGCAGTTCCTCCTCGGATGCGTCAAACGACAGATTGCCCACATAGAGCTTCTTCATTGGAGTTCCCTTTCGGTTGAGGCTGTTTCGGCGGCAGCCATCGTGGTATCGGAGAGCGGTTCGGAGTGAGATGCGATATCCGTGTTCGAACCGAATCCGCCGGATTCCGAACCCGGCGAAGATTCGCGCTTCTCCAGTTTGCGCTGCAGCTTGCGCTGCTGTTTGGCTTGTTGCTTTTCCTGACGGGCCCGCTCCTTTTGCCGTTTGGCAAAGGTGGGGCTGGTGCGTGGTGACAAAGCTACCTCCCATTCTGCCGCGGACGCGTGAGGTCCTTAACCTGTGTTCCTTCGGCAATGACCGCACTTGCTGCAGCCGAATTGGCTTCGCCCTGAACGAGGTGGATGAACGAGCGGGGCAGGAACTTCGGATCGCAACGAACACCCAGATTGGACAGGGCGAGAGCGGACTTGACCAGCGTGGTCCGCTTGCTGATGAAATTCCGAAGTGCGGTTTCCTTGGCTGCCTGCGACTCGAAATGTTGCCACGTGGTGCAATGGGCGATCTTGCGATCGATCAGGTCGATGGCCAGATACAGATCTTTCAAAGCTTGGGGACTATAGGCGTTCGTCTGCATGCAACCTCGCTGCCGTACCGGGTGGGTGTTGGTGGTGGTTGAAAAGACCATCTTGAAGCCCTCGTCAGATGAATAAGATTTCGAAGCATTCGCCGTGAATGAAGCGTCGAACAACCGGACGACCGATCGCCTGCGGTTCTGGTGCTCAGGCTACAGGCGAAATCAGCAGAGGTTCGATGGGAGGCGGCGGCACCGGCTCGGGAAGAGTCGTGGGTACATACCGGCCCTGCGAAATATCAGAAAATACCCGGTTCGTCGTTTCCTCGGTTCGTGTCGAGTCGATGTGCAGCATCCGTACAGACTGAATGACCACGGTGGCCAGAAGAAAACGATTTTCGATGACGCGGCCGGCGCAGTGCACCAGTTCAGATCGCATAATTGCCTCTTTTCCCGGTAATGGTGCGTTTGCTTCCGAAGCCGGGCTCGACGCACGTACCCAATGCGGGTTCGCCTGTCGGGAACCTCCGGTCCGGCAACATCGGAAAGAGCCGGGCTGGAGAGCTTTCGAGGGCTGGCTGAAAAGTCCCGATCCACGTTTGGATCAGGTCTGCTTCCAGCATACGCTCTTCGGCTTTTCCAATCCGCTTCATTCCCGGCGAGGGTCGGGCACAGCGATGCTATACTAGGTCTGATCGTCGAATCCGATCTGGTGTTCTTGCCTGTTCCGCTTCATCGCTTAACTCGCAAATAATTCCACTTGAGTTCAGCGATACATTCAAACCGAAAAGGAAGTACAGACATGGAACAGGGAACAGTGAAATGGTTTAACGACGCCAAGGGTTTTGGATTTCTCAGCAGACAGAGCGGCGAGGATGTCTTCGTCCACTTTTCCGCGATTCAGAGCAACGGTGGCTTCCGCTCTCTGCAAGAAGGTCAGGCCGTCCAGTTCGACGTGGTCAAAGGACCCAAGGGCTGGCAGGCTGAAAACGTCCAGGCTCTCTAAGAAATCAGGAAGCGACGAAACGGGAAGAATCCTCATTCTTCCCGTTTTCCTTTGGGATCCGTCTGCTGTCGTCTATTGGTTCATCGCCGGCAAGTGGGCAGGCGGCCCGCTCATCGGTCCCCATCTCGGCGCTCCTGCGACCGGGCTGTTTCCCCATCCATCGCGGTCTCATCGCGATGGGCGTGCGTTCGCGCCAGCGGCCCAGATCTCCGATGGATTGGTCGTCGAGCGTGCGGGTTGGGCCACTCAAAATGCAAAGAGCGCGTTTTGAATGGGGCGCAGACGGCCATGTAATCCTGAATCGTGGTGGACTTGCCAGCTCGACCTGCCCTGCTCGACCTGCCTGTTTGCGCTGCTGGACGCGTTCACGAGGGAATCTCCTCTTCGATGGCCATCTCCTTGGCGGCCGGGATGATGCCCATCTCCTGATAGATGGGGCGGACGAGGCGGCGCATCTCCGGCAGGCGGGTGAAGAACCAGACCGCGCCCAGCACCACGACCGAGCCGTTCAGCATGACCGTGGCCGGAGCGCCGATGATGCTGGCCAGGGTTCCGGCCAGCAGGCTGCCGAAGGGCGCCATGCCTACGAAGGCCATGGTGTAGTAGCTCATGACGCGGCCGCGCTTGTCCTCAGTGACCAGGGTCTGGATGATGGTGTTGCTGGAGGCCATGCCCATCATCATGCCCATGCCGGCGACAGCCGCCAGGATCATGGAGAGCCAGAAGAGGCGCGAGAGGCCGAAGCCGATGAGCCCCAGGCCGAAGACCGCGGCGGCGATGGGAATCATGCGGATGAGGCCGCGCACGCTCTTGCGCGCGGCCAGCCAGAGCGCGGAGACGAGCGCGCCCACGCCCATGGCGCCCATGAGAAAGCCCAGCGCGTGCGGGCCACCGCCAAGCACCTTGCCGGCGAAGATGGGCATGAGCACCACATAGGGCATGCCCATGAGGCTGACCACGGCGAACAGCGCCAGGATGGTGCGGATGGGCACAAACCGCGAGACGTAGCTCCAGCCCTCCTTCAACTCCGTGAAGGTGGAAGCGGACGCGCGCCGCACCGACTGCGCTTCGAGATGCATGGCGACGAGCGAGGCGATGACGGCCAGGTAGCTGACGCCGTCGATGAGAAAGCACCAGCCTTCGCTGGTGGCGGCGATCACCAGGCCGGCCAGCGAAGGGCCCACGAGCCGGGCCATGTTGACCATGGAGGAGTTGATGGCGATGGCGTTGCCCAGATCACTGCGGTCTTCGATCATCTGCACCATGAAGGCCTGGCGGCCGGGCATGTCGAAGGCGTTGATGCAGCCCTGCATGACGCTCAAGCCCAGGATCCAGGCGATGGTGACATGGCCCGAGAGCGTGAGCGCGGCCAGCGACAACGACTGCACCATGGAGAGGGTCTGCGTGCACACCAGCACCTTGCGGCGGTTGAGCCGGTCGATCCAGACGCCGGCGAAGGGTGCGATGAGAAACGCGGGGATCTGGCCGGCGAAGCTGACCGTGCCCAGCAACAGCGCCGACTTGGTGAGCCGGTAGACCAGCCAGCCGGTGGCGATGCGCGTCATCCACGTGCCGATCAGGGAGATAGTTTGCCCGCCAAAGTAGAGCCGGAAGTTGCGGTGGCGCAGGGCACGCCACGCATGCGATGCGCCACCCGGCGGGCGCTGCCGCGCAACTTGTGAGGGCCCTGTTGGATTGTTCCTGCTCAGAAAGTCTCCTCACCTCCCAGACACAAAGACGCACGACATCCATCTCTTCGCGGGGACAGTGCACCGGCTTTTTCTCTACTCTAAGGACGGCTCGCGCATTGCGCAATCATGGCGCGCACGGCGCTCCTGTAAAGTGAACCATAGAATAAGAAGCTTGTGCCCTTTGGATTCTGACTCGTCTTGGCCGATGGTTCCAATCCGGATAGGCTGATCGGGCTGTTGCAGTCCCGGTTCGGCTTTGCGCAGTTCCGCGCCAACCAGGAAGAGGTGTGCCGGGCGGCGGTGGCCGGGCGCGACCTGCTGCTGGTGATGCCCACCGGGGCCGGGAAGTCGCTCTGCTACCAGCTGCCCGCCATCGCGCGCGGCGGGACGGCGCTGGTGATCTCGCCGCTGATCTCGCTGATGGAAGACCAGGCGGCGAAGCTGGCGGCGCTGGGACTGCGCGTGGCGCGAATTCACTCCGGGCTGGAACGCGGCGCGGCGCGACAGGCGTGCGCGGAGTATCTCAAAGGCGAATTGCAGTTTCTGCTGATTGCGCCGGAGCGGCTGCGCGTGCCCGGATTTCCGGAGATGCTGGCCAAGCGCAGGCTGGCGCTGATCGCCATCGATGAGGCGCATTGCATCTCGCAATGGGGACACGACTTCCGGCCCGATTACCGGATGCTGGGCCAGTATCTGCCTGGTCTGCGCGGCGCCTCCGATCCCACGCCGGCGAGCCACCCCACGGACAAAGACCCGTCCGCGGGGACCCCGGTGATTGCGTTGACGGCGACCGCTACGCCCACCGTGCAGGCGGACATTCTGGCGCAGCTCGGCATGATCGGCCCGCTCAAGTTCATTCATGGCTTCCGGCGCAGCAATCTTGCCATTGAAGTCGTCGAGGTTCCGGTGCCGGCGCGCGCGGGGGCGATCTGTGGCCTGCTTGCCGATCCCGCGCGCCGCCCCGCCATCGTGTATGCGACCTCCAGAAAGCAGTCCGAGAGTTTGGCCGCAGAGCTTTCGCTCGCGATCCGCGCCGCCGCCTATCATGCCGGGCTCGATGCGGAGACGCGCGGCCGCGTGCAGGCGGCCTTCCAGGCCGGCGAACTGGAGGTGGTGGTGGCCACGATCGCCTTCGGTATGGGAATCGACAAGGCCAACATCCGTACGGTGATTCACGCCGGCTTGCCGGCCACGCTCGAAGGCTATTACCAGGAGATCGGTCGCGCCGGCCGCGATGGCGCGCTGAGCCGGACCTACCTGATGCACTCCTACGCCGACCAGCGCACGCACGACTTTTTTCTTAACCGCGATTATCCGCCCGTCGAACATCTGCACGAGGTTTTTGCGGCGCTCAGAGAAGAGCCGCGGCCTGTGGAAGAGATGCGCGCCGCCTCGAAGCTGGGCGAAGAAGAGTTCGATAAGGCGCTCGAAAAGCTGGAGATTCACGGCGGCGCGCGCGTCGACTTTGGAGGGGCCGTCACCAAGGGCGGGTCCGGTTGGAAGAAGACCTATACGATTCAGGCGCAGCATCGCGCCGAGCAGTTTGAGCAGGTGGTGCGGTTCACCGCTTCGAGCACCTGCCGGATGTGCGCGCTGGTGCGCCACTTTGGCGACCTAGGGGACGCGGACCGCTCCTGTGGGATGTGCGATGTGTGCGATCCGGCGGGCGCGGTGCTGCGCCAGTTCCGGCGCGCCACAGCCACGGAGCGCAGGATTGTGCAGGCGATCGTTGACGAGCTGCGGCCCGTGAATTATCTGGCTGCGGGAACGCTGCAACGGAGCCTTGAACTTGTGGGCAGAATGAGCCGCAACGAGTTCGACGGCCTGCTGGGCGCGATGGTGCGCGCGGGAATTATCGAGATCGAAGAGGCGGAGTTCGAGAAGAACGGCGAGGTGATCCGGTTTCGCAAAGTGAGCCTGACCGAAGCTGGTCTGGACGTGAGGCCGACAACGCCGCTGCCGCTGCTCATCGGCGATGGCATCGCGGATGAGTTCGATGCCGGCAACGCCGCGCCACCACGGAAGAAAGGCGCCAGAATTGCCGCGCGCAAGCCGGCGGATGGCGCAGATTCGCCGCCTGCGCCGAATCCGGCCGCCGAGGCTTTGGCGGCGCGGCTGCGGGAATGGCGGACGGCCGAGGCGAAGCGCTTGGGAGTTCCTGCTTACGTGGTGCTGCACGACCGCACGCTCCAGGCGGTGGCGCGGGCCCGTCCGGCGAATCCGGCGCAACTGCTGACAATCGACGGTATTGGCCCCGCCAAAGCGGAACGGTTTGGCGATGCCATCTTGAACCTGTGCGCCGCGGATTGAGGCGGCAGGGCAGGCGCCACCTCTGGAGCCTGATGGCGGGGAGCTTGCAGGCGGTCCAAGCGCAACAGCTTCCTGTCCCTCGCGGAAAATAGCAGAAAGCGCGTAACGTCCGGCTGACCGCATGTCTCTATTCCCGTGAAAGCAGTTGTTAGAAAGCGAGGGAATAAATTATGCGGCATCTGTTGATTCTGGGTGGCGGCACGGCCGGAACCATCATGGCCAACAAGCTGGCTTCCGCACTGGATGAGCGGGAATGGACGATCACCATTGTGGATGGGACCGAGCAGCACTATTATCAGCCCGGTTTTCTGTTTGTTCCCTTCGGCATCTACAGACTGAACGAGATCGTCAAGCCGCGCCGGCAATATCTGCCGGGCCGGGTGAAGTTTGTTCTTGCAGGCATCGATCACATCGACGCGGAAAAGAAGAGGGTAACCCTGTCGGACGGCGAAGCTCTCCGCTACGACATTCTGATTGTCGCCACGGGAACGGACATCCATCCGGAACAGATCGAAGGGCTCAAGGACGAGGAGTGGGGCAAGAGCAAATTCGATTTCTATACGCCCAAGGGCGCCGAGCGCCTGGGCCAGTTCCTCAAGGGCTGGCAGGGCGGAAGATTGGTGCTCAACATTGCCGAGATGCCCATCAAGTGCCCGGTGGCGCCGCTGGAGTTTCTGTTTCTCGCCGACGCGTACTTCACCGAACGCGGGATGCGCGACAAAGTGGACATTCAATTGGTTACGCCCTTGGACGGAGCGTTTACCAAGCCTACCTCAAGCCGGATTCTGGGCGAGTTTCTGGAACGCAAGGGGATCCATGTGACTCCCGACTTCGGCGTGTCGCGGGTGGACAATCAGGAAAAGAAGATCGTAGCTTGGGACGATACCGAGGTGAAGTACGATCTGCTGGTATCGATCCCCACCAACATGGGCGATGCCTGCATCGCCCGCAGCAAGATGGGAAACGAACTGAACTTCATTCCCACCGACAAGCAGACCCTGAAAGCGGAAGGTTTGGAGGATGTGTTTGTGCTGGGCGATGCGACGAACCTACCCAGCTCGAAGGCAGGGTCAGTGGCGCACTTCCAGTCGGAGATCCTGTTCGAAAACATTCTGGAGCATATCGAGGGCCGTCCGCCGCGCGCCCACTACGACGGGCACTCGAATTGCTTTATTGAATCCGGCTTCGGCAAGGGGCTTTTGATCGACTTCAACTACGAAACCGAACCGCTGCCGGGCGAGTTTCCGCTGCCGGGTCTGGGTCCCTTCAAGCTGCTCCAGGAGAGCCCCATCAACCACTACGGAAAGATGATGTTCCGCTGGGTGTACTGGAACCTTCTCTTGCGCGGCATGGAGCTGCCGATCCAGGCGGAGATGTCGATGGCGGGAAAGCAGGTGCGCGTATGACCACAGATCTCATGGAAGATCGCGTTGCGCAGTTGGACAGAAAGCTGGACTTCATCGTGGAGGAGCTTGCCGAGCTGAGGCGAATCCGGCTGAGCGGGGAGGATCTGGTGGACGATCTTTCCCGAGTAGCGAAAGATGCGATGGGGGATGCGGCGGAAGCCCTGGGATCGACGGCGCTGCAGCCGCGGGAGATCGGTCATCTGCTCAGGACCTTCCTGCGCGATGCCGGACTGCTGACCGAGGCGTTGCAGCAGTTGGAAAGCGCGGCCGATTTTGTGCACGACGCCCAGCCGTTGGCGCGCAAGCTGTTCCGGCAGGCGATCGGCGCCAGCCAGGCGCTGGAGCAAAAGGGCTACTTCGAGGCTGCCCGCGCCGGGCTGCGCATCGGCGACGCACTCGTCCAGTCACACTCCGCCGAAGATCTCAGGCAGGTGGAAAAGAGCGTGCCGCAGTTGATCGGGTTTCTGCGCGAGTTGACGCGGCCCGAAGTTCTTGAGGCCCTGGAAGCGATCATTCACGGCTTCGGGCAGGTGCAGGCTACCATGGATGTGGACAAATCGTTCTTTGCCATCGCACGCGATCTGAGCAGCCCTGAGGCGCGCCGCGGCGTTGCCATCCTGGTCGAGTTTCTTAAGGTTGTCGGGGCGCGCGGCGACTCCGCCGCCTCCGGCCATTCATCAACACAAACGAACGCCAACAGATAAAACGACAAGAGGTAAAGACATGGAGACGATGACACTGGCCGGCAAGACACTGACGCTCGACGCGGATGGAAACCTTGCCGACCGCAACGAATGGAACGAGGATGTAGCCCGGGAACTGGCGGCTCAGGAAGGGATTCCGGAGCTTACGGCGCAGCACTGGGCTGTAATCAATTACATGCGCCAGGTATTCGACAAGGAGGGCGATGCTCCCTCCATCCGGCGACTGACCAAGGAAAGCGGCGTGGATACCAAGACGCTGTACCAACTCTTCCCCAAAGGACCTGCGAAGAGGGCAGCGAAGATCGCCGGACTTCCCAAACCGAAGGGGTGCATCTGAGCGAGGAGACAGCAATGGCAGATACAACAGCTCAACCGATTGAAAAGGTCTCGATCGTGGTGTCGCACGGATCGCTGGAAGGCGTGTATCCGGGGCTGATCATGGCCAACGGCGCGCGCATGGAAGGCATTGAGGCTTCGCTCTTCTTCACCTTCTTCGGGCTCGACGCCATCATCAAGAAGCGGATGAACAACCTGAAGGTGGCGACTGTGGGCAACCCGGCCATGCACATCCCAACGCTCATGGGGGCCTTGCCTGGGATGTCGTCGTTTGCCACTTCGATGATGAAGAAAGAGATTGAGAAGATCGACATCCCACCGGTAGGCGAGTTC
>JAJZNH010000417.1 GCA_021811745.1 Acidobacteriota bacterium | reverse complement strand
TGGCTCACCCAGACCATCGGCTACGAGCGCCTGATCGAACTCACCTGCAATCCTGCGCTGCCCAACTTCACCCTCACCAAGCTGCTCTGGGTCAAGAAGCACCAGCCGGAGATCTTCGCCAAGATCCGCCACGTGATGTGTCCCAAGGACTACGTGCGCTACCGCCTCACCGGAGAGTTTGCCATCGACGTGCAGGAGGCCTCGGGCACGCTGCTGCTCGACGTCACGCATCGCCGCTGGTCGAAGGAAGTGACCGAGGCCGCGGGCATTCCCGAGAGCTGGCTGCCGCGCGTCTACGAGTCGCCGGAGATCTGCGCCCGGGTGAGCGAAAAGGCCGCCGGCCTGACCGGGCTCAATACAGGCACGCCGGTGGCGGCCGGGGCGGGCGACCAGGGCGCCGGCGCGGTGGGTATGGGCATTCTGCAGCCGGGCAGCGTCTCGGCGACCATCGGCACCTCGGGCGTGGTCTTCGCGGCCACCGCCGAACCCACCAAGGACCCCAAGGGCCGCCTGCACACCTTCTGCCATGCCGTGCCCGGCGTGTGGCACGTGATGGGCGTAACCCAGTCCGCCGGCCTCAGCCTCAGTTGGCTCAAAGAAACGTTCTTTGCCGGCCAGAGCTACGACACCCTCAATGCGCAAGCCGCCGGCATTCCCGCCGGCAGCGACGGCGTGGAGTGGGCCCCCTACCTGCTCGGCGAACGCACCCCGCATCTCGATCCCGAAGTCCGCGCCGCCTTCACCGGCATCGGCGCCAAAACCACCGCGGCTCACTGCGTGCGCGCCGTTCTTGAGGGCGTGGCCTATTCGCTGCAGGACACCTTCACGCTCTTCAAGGAACTCAGCATTCCCGTCAGCGGAATCCGCCTCGGTGGCGGCGGCGCGCGCGGCCCCTTGTGGCGCCAGATCCAGGCCGGCATCTACGGTCAACCTGTTGAGGTGCTGGTAGCCGAAGAGGGCGGCGCTTTCGGCTGCGCGCTGCTGGCTGGCGTGGGCGCCGGTCACTGGGCCAACCTCGATGAAGCCTGCGGCCAGGCCATCCGCGTGGCTGAGCGCATCAGCCCCGATGCCGCGGGCCTTGCCGCCTACCAGACCGGCTACGCCAAGTGGCGCAAGCTCTATCCCGCGCTGCGCGGCCTGCGGTAGAACAGGGAACAGGGAACAGGGATCAGGGGTCAGGGGTCAGGGATCAGGTTGGTCCCGATCCCTGGCTCTCTCCCCGCCCGCTCTTACGACGCTGCCGCCAGTTCCACCGCGGCCATGCGCTGCGCGCCCTTGCGGGGTCCGCGCTTGCGCGCGCTCATCACCTTGACGCGCTCCAGCAGTTCCTGGGCGGGGCAGTTCTTCTTGGCCAGCAGCGCATCCGCCACATGAATCTCGCTGCCCATGGCCTGCGGGTCGCCGAGCAGAATCATCGGCACGTGGCCGGCCATACGCTTCAGCCGCTCCACGAGCTGCTTGCCGTTCATCTGCGGCATAGCGTTGTCGGCCAGGACAAGGTCCACCGGTTCGCCCGTGAACATTGCGATCGCTTCCTGCCCGCTCGCGGCCGCAAGCACCCGGTATCCGTTGGTGGTCAGCATGAACGCGAGCACGGATAGTTCCTGCTCGTTGGGATTGACGCAAAGAATTACTTTCTTCGGACGCATGTGGGGACTGCTCCTCTTCTTCCTTTAGTCTTTTTTTCCGGACGACGCAACTCTCCTCTCCCGCTCCGGAGGCGGGATTACACAACGATTCTGCGCAGAACAATTCCCGGGAACTGACCGCTCTCCCGCGGACCCGCAACATGGCTGCCGCACCTGCGCCCATCCGCACTTTGGGAGAAGCTTTTTCCCAAAGCATCAACACGGCGTCCCGCTTCTTAAGCGGCGAAGCCGGTTGCAATCGACTGGGCCGGACGCCGGTTCTCACGCATCGTGAATGCGTGTGGGTGCTTCACTTTGACGGCAGCCGAGCTGCTTGACCCAGCAGACCGGCTCTCGATCACGGTCAACTCTGACGCTCATTGGAGTACCGCAGAAGCGTTGTTCAAGTTGCTGCAATGAAACCGAAGACTACGGGCAGCGGAGCGCGAACGGAAGAGGGAAAGAGAAGCGAAGATGCACCTGAAAACCGGACTGAAACATCACAGAAGAACCTAGGGTTCTCACCAGCTTCGACTTGCGCTGTTGAATGCCTGTTGAAAGCATGTGCATCAGGGCAGGAAAAGCCGTCCGACTGCAACAGGAACGGTGCTGCCTCCGACGCAAACATCGCTCACGCGCTCGTCAACCCGGCGTGCGAAAGGAAACAGGTCGCTTGTTCGTCCGATTTCCACTCCCTGGCGTACGTGAATCGTCTTCGAAGAAGGCACAGCGCCGTGTTTCACAGGTAGCTGATGGCGCAGCCCGCCGCCGATCCGATGGCCGGATCTCCGCCGCCATCAAACTGCATCCTCGCCCGGTACCGTGCCTGGCTTGGGTCCTGGTCGTCTGTGGGAGCGAGAAAGTAGAACCACGGCGCTCCGCGCTGGCGCAAATACTGTGTCGCCCGCTGCCGGTCCACCCGCACGCCTGCCTCGCGCTCCACCGCGGCCGCGCGCCGCTCAATGAAGGTTGTCTCCGACAGGTCGAACTCGCGCGCAATCGCCTGCATTTGCTGCTTGCTCAGCCCGCAGGTGTCGCTCACCACGGCCAGAGGATTGCCCCGCAGCGGCTCCTCGGTAAATACGTCCGCTACGGAATATTCCAGTTCCGGCATGTTTGCGGCCCCCCAAAAACTGCAGCCTGCGCGGGCCGGGCAAGAGAATGGAATCGGTGGTCTGTGAGCAGCCCACAGTCAATCACTGACAGCGAAAAAGGTGAAAACCGCTGTCGTGTTCCCTGCCTATGAAAAAACGGGCCGCCACGATTGCCGATGGCGGCCCGAAACAAACGCCGTTCTGGGTGAAGGAGACACAACGCGAGAAAGGACAAAGCTAAACGTCAAAGAGGGTGCGCTGGCGGGTGCGGGAGCGGTCGAGGAACAGCCGCATGCGCAGCGCCTCGGCACGCTCCACGGCGACCAGGCGGAGTTGCTGGCGAATGTGGTCGACGCCGTCGAGGCGCGCCACCTCCGCCTCGTCGTGTGCCGCGTCCTGCTCCAGCCGTGCGATGCGCTCTTCGATCAGCTTGCGGAAGCGGGGACTGATTTCGTAGCTTTCCTGTGCGGCGAATTCGGTCTTCATGGCAGTGACCTCGAGGTTCTGGGCGAGCGGAGAAAGAAATTTTTGCTCCGGCCCTCAAGTCTTTCTCATCTGTGCCGATAGTAGCGAAGAGGCGGTATCCGCGCCAGATTACGCTTTTGCGCACCGACAGTAATCGCAGTGTCTGAAAATGAAACACTAACCGCCCGACAACTGAGAACTGAAATCGGATCTGGCCTCTGAGATCCGTGAACTCAACCTCCCCTCGCCGCGCTATCATGCCGGTATGTCCGCCAAACTGCGCTTTGGAGTTCTGAGTACCGCCGCCATCGGCGTCAAAAAAGTGATCCCCGCCATGCAGCGCGGGGATCGCACCGCCGTAACCGCCATCGCCTCGCGCGACCTCCGGCGGGCTCGCCAGGCCGCCGCCGCTCTTGGCATTCCCAAGGCTTACGGCTCCTACGAGGAACTGCTCGCCGACCCGGAGATCGACGCCATCTACAATCCGCTGCCCAACCAGTTGCACGTTCCCTGGACCACCAAAGCCGCCGAAGCCGGCAAGCACGTGCTCTGCGAAAAGCCGCTGGGCATGAACACCGCGGAAGCCAAGTCGCTGCTCGCGGTGCGCGCCCGCACCGGCGTCAAGATGGGCGAGGCATTCATGGTGCGCAGTTCTCCGCAGTGGCTGCGGCTGCGCGAGCTGCTTGCCGCGGGAGCGGTGGGCGAGCTGCGTGCCGTCCATGGCTTCTTCAGCTACTTCAACAACGATCCCGAAAACGTCCGCAACCGCATCGAAACCGGAGGCGGCGGTCTCTACGATATCGGCTGCTACATGATCCAGGGTGCGCGTTTTGCCTTCCGTCGCGAGCCGGAGCGCGTGGTGGCGCTGCTCGACCGCGATCCCGCACTGGGGACTGACCGGGTGGCTTCGGCGATCCTCGACTTCGGCGGCGCCCAGGCCACCTTCACCGTCAGCACGCAGTTGATTCCCTACCAGCGCATGAATTTCTTTGGGACACGCGGACGGATTGAGCTTGAAATCCCGGTGAATGCGCCCAACGACCGCCCCACGCGCATCTCCATCGACTCGACCGGCGACTTGAGCGGCAGCGGGATCGCCACCGAAACCTTCTCCACCCACGACCAGTACACCGTGCAGGGCGATGCCTTCGCACGGGCAGTCGAGGAGAATACCGAGGTCCCGGTTCCCATCGAAGACTCCATTGGCAACATGGCGGTGATCGACGCAATCTTTCGCTCTGCTGCCTCGGGGCAATGGGAGAAGCCCGAGCAGTAACCTACTCTATCTCGAGGCCTGCGACTGTTGCCGGGAGAGAGTACCTATCTTCAGTGAAATCCAAGAAAGGAGTCACCGAATCTTTTGCTCGATCGAATGAGCGTGTCTTGGTTCCCTTTGGCCCAACTTCCGCAGTTTGCGCGGCAAGTCTTGTCCTGTCAACGCGGGTAGGGCGAAGTTTCCACTACATCGGTGCGAATTCCGACGCGGCGGGCAGGAGCACGCCGAGGCGTTCGAGAAGGATACGTTGGTGCTGATTGGGTTGGCTGATGCAGCGTTTGCGCAAGGTGACACCATTGCGCGTGGGTAGAAGTGTATTTGTTTAGCGAGTCGTTGGAGGTATCAACTCCAGGGCTTGGGGCTTGGGCAGATGGAGCAGTTGCTGCAGAAATGCGGTTGCGGGCCGGAGCTGCTGGCGGCAAGTCTGGAGGATGCTGCCCAGCACGCTCTGCGTGTGCGCGCCCTGCGCGGTGCGGTTGCCGCCCCATACCTTGTGCGTAACCACCATGGGACGAATCGCCTGCTGGGCGCGGTTGTCGGCCGCATCCAGGCCCGGACAGGAAAGAAAAGTGAACATGGCATTCTTCGCGCAGCAAATGGTTGGCCAGACGTCGATTGGCCGGGGCACGATTGTGGCGATGCAGAACGCGGTCCAGACGGGCCTCCAACCGGCTGCGAGCGCTCGCCAATCCGCGCGCCCCAATCTGATTCCCATCCCTCCGGTCCCGCAATTCCAAGCTGGCTTGCGGAATCTGTTGTACCGTGCCCGGCAACGCCGCCGTTCCCGGCCGGCTCACCTCCGGCATTTCCCGGCGCCGCCGCAGCAGATGCGCCGCGCACGTCCGATGCACAGCTTCAGTAAACCGCTGGTAGACCGCCCATCCATCCCGCACCAGAAAGCCGTCATAGTCCGTTCCCAGGATGGCGCTTGTCTGCTCGTATCCGCGGCCCGGCCGAATGGAATACACCGTGACCTTGTCGCTGCTGAAGGCCCACATCCACCACAGCCGTCCAGCGGCCTTCCATCCGGTTTCGTCCGGCGTCACGCTGGGCGAGCCGCGAATCTGTTGCCGGCGTCGAGCGTTTTCCTCTACCAGCGACTCCATGTGCTCAGACTACCGCCAAGCAGATTCAATACAAGCGCCTTCCTTGAGACGGAATCGACTCGCTCAACAAATACGGTCGATCGAGCAGCCGCCGTCGGCCGGCTGAGTATCACGGCGGATACTCCCCGGGCCGATTTTGCTGCATACCCGGTGCAACCTCTGGCCTATACTGCAGAAAAGGAGTTTGTCTCCTCGCATTTTGCTATGGCGCCGCAGCTCTCTCCCAGTCTCGCCGACGAATCTCCCGCGATTCCCGATCGCTTGTACTTCAAGATCGGGGATGTGGCCCGCCTGTGCGGGCTGGAACCGTACGTTCTGCGTTTTTGGGAATCGCAGTTCCCGCAACTGAAGCCCAACAAGAGCGGCACCGGGCAGCGGCTCTATCGCCGCCGCGATGTCGAGCTGGCGCTCGAAATCAAGCGGCTGGTGCATGGCCAGGGATTCACGCTGGCCGGCGCACGGCAGGCCCTCGATGCGCAAGGCCGCTCCAAGACCAGGCAGCAGCCGGAACTCGTGCCCGGCGGCGCACCGGCCAGTAGGCCGCGGCAGGAGCTGGCGGCGGCGGTGGGGCGCATTCGTGCGGAGCTGCTTGAGATCGCGAGTCTACTCACCGGCCCTGCGGCGCGCCCGCAGCGGCGGCGCAACCGTCTGGCGGCAGTGGCTTCGGGCGAGCTTTTTCCCTCCTGACGGTAACCTCTTCGCCAGTTTTTAACCGGTTGCGGCGTCACCTCTGTGGTACGCTGAGTTCACTTGGAACATCCTTCCGGGCTGCAGCCAAATCGTTTTTGCGCCAAGTTCAAGTTCGTTTCACCCTGTGGGCATTGCGCTTTTCAGAGAGTCCCCCCCTGCTTGCTCCGGGCTCTGACTGCTACTCCTGCGGAGTAGCACATCGAGGAGCTTAAGCATGATGATTTGCCGGCTGTGCGGCTCAAGAGGATTTCGCTGTTCCCATTTCCGTGCGAGCGACCTGCGGCTGCTGCTCTTTCTGCATTTTCCGGTGCGCTGCCGGAATTGCGGGCGCCGTGATTTTGCGGAACTGCGGGATGCCTGGGCGATTCGCCGGGCCGACCGCGTCCGCCGTCGGGGGCCGCGAAACGAGCGCTCGGTATCTGAATGAAATAGGCTGCCGGTCAGCGGCCGCTGGCGATGCTTTCGGACTCGTTGCGGTAAATCTCGACGTAGTCGAGGTAATTCTGCGCATATTCGCGGATCAGGGCCAGATCTTTTTCGCCGAGTTCGCGCCGCAGTTTGGCGGGGACGCCCGCCCAGAGGGTACGCGGCGGGACGATGGTGTGCTCGGGAACAACGGAGCCGGCCGCGATGATCGAACCTTCGCCTATGCGGCTGTCGTTCAGCACGCGGGCGCCCATGCCGATGACCACCATGTCCTCCACCACGCAGCCGTGAACAGTGGCGTTGTGGCCGATGGTGACCCAGTCGCCGACGATCACGGGGTAGAGATTGCGCTGGCCGTGGAGCACGGAGCAATCCTGCACATTCGAGCAGGAGCCAACCCGGATGGAGTTCACGTCTCCGCGCAGAACGGCGTTCATCCAGACCGAGGAGCGCTCGCCGAGCACGACGTCGCCCAAAATCTGAGCGGATGGATCGATATAGCAACTTGCCGGAATCCGGGGAAGCGTGCCCTGGTAGCTGCGAATCATGACCCCCCCTGCGGTGCTTCCGAATTCGAATATAGCCAGTCTACTGCTTAGGCGGCGGGGAACAAATACTTGTTCCTCCGTCTATTTGCCTGTGCCTGCTCGGGGAAGGCCGTATAGATCCCTCGGAAATCAATCGCCTAGGGTATCTCCCAATCTGGCCGCGGACCCGGAACTCCGGTATGATAAGCAAAGCCCACTAGGCAGGTCTGGAGGTGGCACCCTTTGGCCGAAGTTCGCATTCAGGAAGGCGAACCGCTCGAAAATGCGCTGCGCCGGTTTAAGCGGAAGGTACAGCAGGAGGACATCATCAAGGAAGTGAAGCGTCACTCCTACTACCTGAAGCCCGGTGAGAAGCGCCGCGTCAAGGCGGCCTTGGCGCGCAAGCGGAATCGCAAGAAGGCACGCAAGGAACAGGATTGATTCTCAACAACCCGCAGCGCTTGTGTTGCTCCGGCGGCTTTCCGGGTCGGGGAAGCCGCTGAAGAATCCAGCAAGATCGGGAGCCTCGGCGCGCGAGTCAACTTTCATTTGAACGCTCCGCGTTCTGTATTTGTTCGCAGAGTTCTAGTCCGCTCGTTTTTCAGCGGTCCGGGCCCAGTTGTGCATCTCGAACGAGACCAGGGAACCGGGACCGGCAAGTTGACATGTTGGCCGATTTCGGTGAGCGTCCCTGTTCTGGGGAAGCCGGCCACCATGGAATTTACAGATCGAGTCCTGAAATGTGTCGACTGCGGCGCCGAGTTCGTCTTTACGGCAGGCGAGCAGTTGTTCTTCCACGACAAGCAGTTCAAGAACGACCCCAAGCACTGCAAGCAGTGCAAGGCGAAGCGGGCACGTGGGTCGCAGCGCGTGCGTCCGGAAACCCGGACCACCTGCTCGGAATGTGGAATGGAGACAACGGTTCCCTTCAAGCCTACTCAGGGTAGACCGGTGCTGTGCCGTTCCTGTTTCCAAAAGCAGCAGGTGCAACCTCAGAGAGTGCCGGAGACCAGCGCGGCCCAGGATTAATGAGCCGCAGGTGCGGACGCCTGTTTCAGCGGGGCGCAGTTTGCGGGTCGGGTTCGGAAAACTGTGCCAATTGTTCCGCTAAGGGCCGCGGCGTCACAGCACTCACCACCATAAGCGCCGCCACGGCGGCGAAAAGCGCAGGGAAAATCGCGTCGCGCTGGGCAAGCACGGGCGGAAGGTGCAGGAACGCCTTGATGCCGGGATGATCCCATCCCAGAGTGACAACGGTGCCGGTTGCGATCGCAGCCACGGCGCCCCATGCGGTCGCGCGCTTTGAATAGAACGCCGCCAGTACCACGGGCGTGAGTGCGGCCGAGTAGATGGTGTACGCGTAGAGCATCTTGGCCAGGATACTTTCAGCGTAGACCGCCTGGTAGAGCGCCCAGCAGCCTAGCAGCACGACGGCCAGGCGGGAGACGAAGAGCACGCGCTTGTTGGAGGCGCCGGGCGCAAGATAGCGCACAAAGACATCGTTGACCAGATTGGTTGCCGGCGAGAAGAGGTAATTCGACGCGGTGGAGATTACCTTGGCGAAGACCGCGCCCAGCAACAACGCGCCCATGTACGCGGGCAATCCGTGGCGGGCGGCATAGGGAATGATCTCGCGCGGGTGCAGCGAAACTTCTCCGGAAGGATAGAGCGCCCGGCCAAACACGGCGATGGCGATGATCAGCGTCTCCAGCACGATGGTGCCCGCGGTCCAGCCCACGACCGAGAGGCGGGCATCGCGCTCGGAGCGCGCCGAGAAAAATTTCTGGTACATCACCTGGTTGCCCAGCATCAGCAGCAGCGTAGGCACCAGGAATTCGAGACCCCGAACGACGCCCATGGCGTCGGATTCTTCCTGGCCCGCGGGGCTCAGCCGATAATTGCCCAGCACTTCGAAATATTGGTGCGGAAGGGAGGCATGCAGGCCGCTCCATCCGCCGGCCTTGGCCAGCAGCATGGGTGCGGCGAAAGTGCAGATCGCGGTCACGGTGGCGCCGATCACCACATCCATATAGGCAACAGACGACATGCCGGCCATGGCCGTGGTAACGATGACAAAGGCGGCAATCATGAACGTGCCCTGATTGGAACTTACCGCGCCTGGAAAGATGAGATGGAGCACGTCGCCGCCACCGCGGAACTGGTAGCTGGTGATGGCGGTGAAGGCAAACAGAATGGCGATGGTGCCAAGGACGCGGGCCGCCTGGTTATAGCGGACCTCGAGCAGGTCGGGCAGGGTGAACTGGGCGAATTTGCGGGCGCGCGGGGCAATGAAATAAATCAGGATCAGGCCCAGCCAGCCGCCGGCCGGCTGCCACAGTGCCGCAAAGCCGTTGCGATAGGCATTTTCCGCTCCGGCAAAGAGCGAGCCCGCGCCGATCCACGAGGTGAGCAGCGTAAGCACCAGCACGATCGCGGAAAGCGATCGCCCGGCGACAAGGTAGTCGGCCTTGGTTTTGACTCCGAGGGTGCGATAGACAGCCACGCCCAGCAGCACAGCCACAAACCCGGCGAGGACGGCGACATACAGATGCGACATGCAGAGACTTCCTAGCCTGCGGATCGCGCGCGGAGCGATCGAGCGCATCGTTGGGCGGTCCCCCGCAGTGTACCGGATCGGAGCGGCGCCTCTCCGCACCCGCGCCAGGCGGATCTCCTGACCGGGGCCGCGGAAAGACCACGGCCCGGCTGCCGCCCGGCCGACGCTGGCCCGAGCATCGGCCGCCGACCGCCAGATGCGGTATCCTGAGAAGGCGCGCCCGTAGCTCAGCTGGATAGAGCGAATGCCTCCGGAGCATTAGGTCGGGAGTTCGAATCTCTCCGGGCGCACCATCCTTCCTCTTTTTATGCCTCAGGGCGCTTCCGTGCCGGCAGATCTCAAGCGCAATTGGCTCGTTGTGTTCGGGCTGGTCGCTATCCTGTTCCTGGCCAAGGCGGTCCAGGCGCATGCCAGATTGGCGCCCCTGGCTTCGGATCCATGCGACGCGGTGAATGCGTTCGCGCTGCTTTCTATGATGATGGTCGCTGCCGGTTCAGCCATGACGGCGATGCGGGCGGAGCGGAGCTCTGCCGGGCGGGTTTGGAACGCTGTTTATGCGCTCCGGGGACAGCAGGCGATTGTGCTCGCGGTGTTTGCGCTGCTCGCGGCGGATGCGGTGGCGTTGGCCCGTCAACCTGAACTGTGGATCGAGAAAGCCTCGTGGCTTCAGGTACTGGGAGCTCTGTTGGCGCTGGCACTCTCTGCCTGCCTGGCGGAAGCGGTTCTTCTGCGCAGCGCACGGTCCGTGAAAGGAATCGGGGCAACGCAGCCGTTGCGGGTGGCTGTTGTCGCGGCACTTTTAATTGCGATGCTGGCTTTCTGTCCTGAATGGCCGTTCGACAACGCCACT